>JAGBWK010000016.1 GCA_017629835.1 Muribaculaceae bacterium
AGCTGACTACAATGGCGACGGCCTTGCTGACCGTTTCCAATGCGGTTACATGTGGCACAGCGACAACCAATGGGGCGTTAACTGGCGCGACGCTGACCACCACAAGATGGGTGGCGAATGGGATATGGAAGCTTCACTCTGGCTTAACACAACTCCCGATGCTGAGCCTGTAGCTCCTGCTGCTCCTGCTAACGTAGCTGCTTCAGTTGAAGGAAACATCCTTACTATCACTTGGGAAGACTGCGATGACATCACTGCTGGTTACAACGTAGTAGTGAAATGCGACAATGGCAAAGTTATGGCTATCCTCCCCGTTGATACTGAAACTGGTTTCCTCCGCGTAGCTCGCAACAAACACGTTGTTGTTCGTCCCGGTGTTCAACAATACACTATCGACCTCCCCTACGCTGGCACAATCACTGCTGGTGTTCAATCAGTAAGCCTCTACAACGAAACTTACTCAGAAATCGCTTACGCTCCCGCTATCACAGTTGAAGCAGGTGTTGAATCAATCGTAGCTGACGAAAACGCTCCTATCGAATACTTCAACCTCCAAGGTGTACGCGTAGAAAAAGCTGAAAACGGTATCTTCATCCGCCGTCAAGGCACTACAACTACTAAAGTTGTTCGCTAATCAAAGCATAGATTAACAGAATCTAAGCAACATACCGAGGGGCGCTCCATGCGGAGCGCCCCTCCTATTATATATATGTATATGCAGCAGCTTTTATCTACTTGTGTAATCAATAGCACCCACCGCCAAGCTCTTCGATCATTCGTATATTCGAGCAGTTAAGCAGTCGAGCAGTCTAATATTCGATTCTTCGAATACTCGAGCTTTCGAACAAACCCACCCACATAGGCAGCATAGGCTTCATAGGCAGCCTATGGCAGATTAGGATTGAAAAGAAGATTGAGATTAGCGGCGGGTAAAGCGGTTGATAATGAGGGCGGTGACGGAACCGATAAAAGCAGTGACGGCAATTACTATCAGCATATCTGTCATCGATACTCTCACGGGATAAACATCCAACGCCATTGACGACATATCGGAAACGCTGAGCTTGATAAACTTACCATACTGTTGCGCCAACGACAATCCTGCACCCACAACAATACCTATCACACCCCCTATTGATGAAATCATAAAACTAAGCCACGAGAACACACTTGACACATTGGCCGGCGTTGCACCCATAGCAATCATAATCGCACGGTTGCCCTGCTTTTCGACTATCAGCATCGACATCGTTGAAAGGATATTAAACGATGCAATCACAAGAATGAAAGTCAGCATCAGAAGCGTCACCCACTTTTCTACAGCAATCATGCGGAAGGCTTCCTCTTGCTGCTCGTAGCGGTTTTTTACGACCAATCCTTGTGGCAACACCTGCGCCAACTGCTCGCGTGCACTGCTTTCGCTCACACCGGGCACTAAGCGCATCTCTATTCGCGTTGCTTGGTCGGTATAGTCCAACAGATTGCGAGCCACATCGAGCGACACAATCATCATGTCAGTATCGTACTCAGCCTGCTCTACGCGATACACTCCACTGACAATCACCGAATCGACACGGAAAGCAGCCATAGGATTGGCTGGATTGATACGCCCACGTCGGCGAGGCTCATAAAGGCGCACTATTTCGGGATAGGACGGGATTGCACGCAGCGAATTAGCCACCCCTACCGACGACAGAGCCTTGTTGTACATATATTCGCCACTCTCGAGCGAGCCGCTACCGTCGATAATTAAATGTGGCTGCTGCAGAGCCTCGGCTGTAGGACCGTTGACATCAACACCACGCAACACAATCGGCATCTGTCGCTCGCCAGCAATGGCAAAGGCGTGCTCTTCAACCACAGGAGCCGCAGCATCAACCGCTGGGAGCAGTGCAATCAGAGCTGCAAGCGAATCGGCATGCTCTATTGCCTTACCCTCGTTGGGTGCCACCACCATATCGGGGTCGAGCTGCGAAAGTTTTGCAGCAGCAAAATCGTGAAATCCATTAAACACCGACAGCACGATGACCATAGCAGCGGCAGCTATTGCCACTCCGGCTATGGACACATAGGAAATAATATTGACAGCGGCATGACTTTTGCGCGAAAAGAGATACCGCAAAGCTATTCGTGCTGCAAGCATGAGAGGTAATCGTACTATTTTTTTAGTAGGTTGTCGATATTCTCAATATAGTCGATTGAATCGTCGAGGAAGAACGACAATTCAGGAGTTTTGCGCAATTGGAAGCGCACACGCTGCGCAAGTTCGTAGCGGATTGAACGTGCACTCGTGGTGATGTTGTTGATGATTTCTTCACCCTTTGCCGAAGGGAACACCGACAGATAGACGCGCGCAATGCTCAAGTCGGGCGACACACGCACGTTGCTCACAGTGACCAAAGTGCCATGAGTTTTCGCAGTCTGCTGGCGGAAGATTTCGCTAAGTTCCTTTTGAAGGAGTCGAGCTATTTTGGCTTGACGAGTTGATTCCATATATTAAATTTGATTTTTCAGAGTTGAATTCCTATTGCGGAGCATAAATATAACAATCGCAACGCAATAGGTTGGTGCAAATTTACAAAATTTATCATCTTTTACCGCTAAATTCTTCGCACTTTTATAAATTCTGCGTAAATTTGTAGCGAATATACCCCAAATTCAACGCCCCGACAGGAAAAAGGCTGAGAATTTGGTGCGAATCGAACTATACATACACATACAATAAGAATATTGCCTGAATGACAACATCACTGAGTGTCAACATCAATAAAATAGCTACACTACGCAATGCACGCGGCGAAAACAACCCCGACGTTGTTAAGGTAGCACTCGACTGCGAGCAATTCGGAGCCGACGGCATAACTGTGCACCCACGCCCCGACGAGCGCCACATTCGCCGTAGTGACGTCTACTCTTTGCGCCCAGTTATCAAAGCCGAATTCAACATCGAAGGGTACCCTTCGCCTGAATTTATGGACCTCGTGCTTAAAGTCAAGCCTGAGCAAGTGACCCTCGTGCCCGATACACCCGACACCCTCACATCGTGTGCCGGTTGGGACGTCGAGCCTAATTTCGAATTCCTTTCATCAATCGTCGAAGCACTGCACCAAGGAGGGATACGCTCCTCGATATTTGTAGGCACCGACATCGAAAACATCAAGCTCGCAGCCAAAACAAGCACCGACCGCATTGAGCTTTACACCAAGCCTTATGCCGACCTCTACCCCAACGACCCCGAAAAGGCAGTAATGCCATTCGTCGAAGCCTCTCGTGCCGCCCACAAAGTTGGACTCGGAGTGAATGCAGGCCATGATTTAAGCCTCGAAAATCTGCAATATTTCCATAAAAATTTGCCATACCTCAACGAGGTTTCAATCGGGCACGCTCTGATATGCGATGCGCTCTACTATGGGCTCGAAGACACAATCCGTCGCTACAAAGAGTGCTTAAAAGACTAATATTCATCCACCTACAGAACTCCAATCCGTAGGCAACCAAACATAAATATAAAAACTTAAAAACCATACATAATGATTCAGACCGAGAACATTGCCGGGTACACCGACACATTAACAGCCCCGGTGGACACAACTTCGTTTATGACCGACTCAATTGC
>JAGBWK010000075.1 GCA_017629835.1 Muribaculaceae bacterium
ACAACAACGTGTTTGTTGCGAGCTACGCGGAGGAAGCCAGTTTCAGTATCAACGGGGAGGATAGCCATAACTTTGCCATTGTCGCATTTCACTACTACGTTGTAACCAGCAGTGATGTCGTCGCAGTCTTCCCAAGTGATAGTAAGGATGTTTCCTTCAACTGAAGCAGCTACGTTAGCAGGAGCAGCAGGAGCTACAGGCTCAGCATCGGGAGTTGTGTTAAGCCAGAGTGAAGCTTCCATATCCCAGTCGCCACTCATATTGTGGTGGTCAGCGTCGCGCCAGTTAACGCCCCATTGGTTGTCGCTGTGCCACATATAACCGCATTGGAAACGGTCAGCAAGGCCGTCGCCATTGTAGTCAGCAATCGCTTGGTTGCCGTCTCGAGAGTCGTTACCACGAACGGGGAGCTGTTCAGCACCAGAGAATGTGCCGTCCATAGCACCGTAGAAAATACGGTTGTCTTGTTGACCATCATAGAGAACGTCGAGTGAGCCGTCGGCATTGAAGTCACGAACTACAGCACGGAAGTTTTCTGCCCAATCTGACACAAGTCCTACGCCATTGTAGTTTTCAGCGATGTCGTAAGCGAATTCAGCACCTTCACCGTTGTTAGCAAAGTATTGAGCTACGAAACCATTTTGGTCGTGGTAACCATGGTTGAGCATATCGAGATAACCATCTTTGTCGAAGTCGCCGAAGCCGAGTGAAGTTTGACGAGCGAGTGAGAATTCAGCACCTGCAGTTTCGTCAACGAATTTTTCACCATTCTTGTTGATGTAAACGCGGCATACCATACCATTTGCTGGGTGACGAACGTCAGAGTTGTTGTCGCACCAGCCAGAGAAGAGGAGGTCGAGCCAACCGTCGTTGTTCACGTCGATGAAGTGAGCGTTAGCTGATACTGGAAGGAACCAGCCGGGGAGCTCTTCGCCAGGGATAGTTTCGAGAACTGTGCCATTTTCGTCTGTGATTTCTTCTGCCTTAGTCCAAACGCCACCGATAGTTTCAGCAATCTTCATATCTTCGAATTTGCCAGTACCGTCGATGTTGCGGAGAAGTACTGTGCAGCGGCCAGTATATTCCATGTCAGCTTGAGCATACATACCGCAAACTGCGAGGTCAACAAAGCCATCGCGGTCGTAGTCGCCAGTAGCGAATGGGTGGAACATCATACCCTCTTTTGTATCGCCGAAGTCAATAGCAATTGTTGGGATGCCGGTTTCTTCCATGAGAGTGAAAGTGCCGTCACCATTGTTTTTGTAAAGGAGAGTACAGTACATCTGTCCCCAGTTGTCGGTGTGAGGAACAACATCGCGATAGTTCAACCAGTCGTCACCTGAAGTACAGCCTTGAATGAGGATGTCGAGGTGACCGTCGTTGTTGAAGTCGAATACGGCCATGTTAGGACGACGAATAGGAGCGATACCATGCTTAGCAGGAACGAGCTTGTAAAGAGCTTCGGGAGCTTTGTATTCGTCAACATCTGGTGTTGCGGGATCATCGGGAGTTTCTTCTGTGTATTCACCAGTGGGTTCGACTTCGATGATGTCGCGAGTCCAAACGTTATCGCCTTGGTTGTAGTACATAGAGCCAGTCATCTGCCAACTCCAAAGGCCTGGCTTTTCGTAGTAGCTGTTCCAGCCGTTACCACTAACGTAGATGTCCATATGACCGTCGTTGTTGAAGTCGCCGGGGATACCAGCAGCACGCTGAAGGGTGAGAAACACATTGAAGTGTGAATCTTTGTCCCATTGCCAGCAACCTTCCTGAGCATTTGCGCTAAGAGCGCAGATTGCAGCACCTGCAATCAGGATTGATTTGGTAAAAAGTTTCATAATTAAAATTAATTTGGTTAAGGTTGATATTTAAGGTTTTATCTTATTTTATGACTAAAATATAGGGGTGTTTCTTTTTCAAATACGAGGTATTTATTTAAGGTTGCGCCCTATGTTTTTTCCACTCAATAGGGGTTGGCTGTTAAGCTTAAATCTTTAATAATGCAAATTTGGCAACAAATATAGTTAAAAATAGCATATTTTGCGCCAAATTTTAGCATTTTTTCTGCTTATTTCCATTTTTATGGGGTCAAACCCCTATTGAGTGGTATAGAAATCAGTCAGTTCCGCCAAGTGGGCGATAAGCTCCGCCGCCACCAATAGCAGAGGGAGAGTCGACGATTTCAGCGTCGGCATAAGCATCGCCCAAAGTGATGACTTTAAGCTGCGAGCGGAAGTCAGCTTCAGGGAGCTTAGTGGCTACGTGAATAGTGCGTGATTCGCCGGGCAGAATGTCGAAATAGTTGTCGGAGAAGAAGTTGTCGATGCCTTCGAGCGACAGGAATACGCCACGAGCGAATATGTCGGTGCCGATAGTCACGTTATATCCACCCTCAGCTGCACTGATAGAGCATTGCAAATTGGGGCGTTCGTAGCGCATCAATTTCTGACGGCAACCGTAGCCAACGTTGCTGTAGGTCTTGCCGCCAGTGGTGAATTTTGTTACGAAAATCAGATCGCCGCGGTCATGACCAGCAACTACGTCGTCCATACGTTCGGTGATGAGCGTCGTAGAAGATAGCGGTTGCGATTTGTAGTTGAGTCGGCGAGATGTTACGACGTTGCCTTTGAGGTCCATAACGTCCAACGTCAGCACACCTTTAGCAGCTGTGCGGCGGTCGTTGACGAGGGTGACGGTCAGAGTGTCGCCCATGATGAGGGGTGATACGAGGATGTCGTCGTAGGCTGCGCGATAGAAGTATTGCTGCGCTTTCCAGCGTCCGTAGTAGTCACGACCCGACCATGAAGCTACAGGCCAGCAGTCGTTGTGCTGCCAAACGAGTGTGCCCATGCAGTAGGGCATATCGCGGCGGTGAGCTTCGACGGCGGTTTTGATTGCGTCGCCTTGGAGCAATGAGCCTACATAAAGGAACGTCGGGAAGTCGCGAGGAGTGCGGAACTGGTCGTTCATATAGTCGCGAATCAAGCCGTTGGCGTAGGACCCGGCACGCTGGTGACACATCATGGCCTCTGACTTGATATCCCAGTCGCGGGGCTGAGGTGCGTAGATTTTCACTGATTCAAATTCGGGGAACGACTGGAAGCCATATTCCGAGAAGAAGCGTGAGCGCTCGATGTTGTAGTGGCCTATTGAGTCGCGGCCATGCCATACGCCCCAATAGTGAGAGTCGCCATTGACACCGTCGGAGGGTGTGTCCTCGAATGCGAATGGTGATGATGGACGGTAGCCGATGCCACCTGCATACTCTTCAACCACTTCGGGCAACACTTTGAAATACATTGCCTTGAACTGTGGTGTGGTGATAGAGTCAACGCCAAGTCGGCAATACTCTTTGTATTTACCCCCCCAACCGTAGTAAACGTCCTGACACTCGTTGTTGCCACACCACACGGCGATAGAACAGTGGTTGCGCAAGCGTTTCACGTTGTCGATAGCTTCCTGTCGGATGTTGGCGAGGAATGCTTCGTCGGCAGGATAGGTTGAGCAAGCAAACATAAAGTCTTGCCACACGAGGATGCCATATTTATCGCAGAATTCGTAGAAGCAATCATCTTCGTAGATGCCGCCACCCCATACGCGAATCATATTCATATTCACGTCGCGAGCGTCGGTCACATGCTTCTCATATTTTTCGCGTGTGATGCGTGGAAGGAAGTTGTCGAGGGGCACCATGTCGACACCTTTGGCGAAAACTGGCTGTCCGTTGAGCTCAAAATAGAGCGCATGGCCGTAAGTGTCGGGCTTGAAAATCAGCTTGAGTGAGCGCACACCGATTTTCTCGTCGTCGGCAGCAACTTCCTTGCCGTCGACGTTGAGAGTGGTGCGGAAGTCGTAGAGGTATTGTTCGCCAAGACCGTTCGACCACCAAAGGCGAGGTTTTTTCATCTCATAGTCGATAGCTATGCGATTTTCCCCTTTTGTGAGTGAGGTGGTGGTGGATGCTACGCGTTGTCCGTCGGCTGTGATTACGATTTCAGCATTGGCAACATCGGCGTCGGCTTGCACCTCAACGATAGTTGAAAGGCGAGCGCGCTTAGCGGTGACGTCGTTTTGGATATATTGCACATCGGCAATGCGTTGGCCTGTCCATGTAAGCAGTTCAATTGGGCGCCAAATGCCCGACGTTACTAAGCGAGGACCCCAGTCCCAACCATAATGGTAGCCAGCTTTGCGGGCAAAGATTGAGAGGGTTTTGTCGAAGATACCACCGTTTTGCGACTGGTCAGGGCCAGTATTGAAGCGGTAGCTGTATTGGTCAAACTTGGGCAAGTCGATGCGGATTGGTGACCAAAAATACACCTCAAGGAGGTTTTCGCCTTCACGCAGGATTCCTTTTACGTCGACAGTCCACGTGCGGTGCATATTGTTTGATTCGAGTATGCGCTCGTGGTTGAGATACACTGTAGTGTATGTGTCGAGTCCGTGGAACACGAGTTGTTGATTCGTAGCTTCAGCTTCGTCGTGCGTGGCGGTGAAAGTAGTTTCGTAGAGCCAATCTTCCTTGTCGACCCACTGCACCGAGCGCTCGTTGAGGCGGAAGAATGGGTCTTCGATAAGTTCATTGTCCATTAAGTCGGTGTGGACAGTGCCGGGAACAGTGGCGGGAAACCAGTTTTCGGAACGGCATTGGCGGAAGCGCCAGTTGTCGTTGAGTTCGCGAGAATTCACGTCGGCAGCAGCTGTAAAAGCCACAGCTGCCGCTATCAGTGCGAATATTTGACGTTTAAACATCATTCTGTTATAGTTTTGTGATTATAATTCAGTAGAGATTTCAGGAGTATTGGCTTTGTTGCGGTATTTGCGGCAAACAGTTGTCGATTAGTATGTTACAGCGAGAGTTTGTCCAGCTTTCATTGCAAGCGATGCGATGCCGTCTTTTACTTTCACTTTAGCAGGTTTGCCGTCGAGTAGGAATTCAGGATTGGCTTCGCCTACGTAGAGATTCATTGGGAAGTCGACTGTGGCATTGATGCGAGCTGATACAGGCTTAGAGTCGCGCCATGCGAGGTCGACAACGAAGCCACCTTGAGCGCAAATGCCGTTGACTGAGCCAGTTGCCCAAACTTCGGGAAGTGCGGGGAGGAAATCGATAAATCCGTCGTGGCTCTGCATGAGCATATCGCAGATACCAGCAACAGAAGCTTCCGTGGCATCGAAGCTGAAAATATCTTCGGGAGCGCCAGCTACGCCTTTGGGCGATACGGTCATAAGGTTTTCGCGAGTGAAGCATTTGAGCAGGTCGTAGAGCCATTCGTGAGCCTTTTCGCCATCCTTGAGGAATGTGTAGAAGCAGAGCATATTGGCAGCACTCCATTCTACATCTTCCCAGTTGGGTTGCGATGTTTGCACTTCGATAGTGTGGCGAGCTGCACGCATCAAGTCGGGAGTTTTGGTCCATGTCATCTGACCGAATGGGTAGAGACCCATTAAGTGTGATGTGTGGCGGTGAGCTGGGTCGCGGCGCACTGCGTCGACGAGCCATTCTTTCACTTGACCGTCAGCACCGATTGCATTTGGGGGTAAGCGTTTGATGTCTTTTTCAAGACGTTGACGGAATTTCTTGTCGATGCCAAGGAGTTTAGATGATTCGATGCAAGCTGTGTAGATTTGGAACACGATTTGACGGTCGAGCGTTGGCATCATCGATGCGTTGTATTCTTCGCCATTGGGGAGTTTGAACCCATTTTCGGGCGAAATACTTGGACCAGTCACGAGATAGCCTGTGTTGGGGTCTTCAACCATATAGTCGACGAAGAATTCGGCGCAGCTTTTGAGCAGTGGGTAGCCAGTTTCGCGCAGATATTCGAGGTCGCGAGTGTAGAGGAAGTGGCTCCACAATTCGGTAGCAAGCCATGCGCCTGCGCTGACGTTAAGTCCCCAACCGATGTCGCCACCGCAAGCGGTGAATCCCCATGGATTGGTCACAGTGTGGGCGCACCAGCCGTCGCAGCCGTAGAGCTTTTTGGCAGTTTCAGAGCCATATTTTTCGAGCAAAGCAACATATTTGAACATTGGGATGTTGCACTCTGCGAGGTTAGCTTTGTTGGGCGACCAATAGTTTTGGTTGATGTTGATGTCGAGGTGATAGTCGCAAGTCCACGACATGTGGCAAGCGCGGTTGTCGTTCCAAATGCCCTGAAGGTTGGAGCAGAGCACGCTGTTGGGGCGTGATGATGCGATTTGCATGTATCGGCCATATTGGAAGAAAAGTGCGTCGAATGCAGGGTCAACAGCGCCACTTTTAATCAAGTGCAGGCGGATGTCGGTGGGGAGCGATGCCATTTGCGATGAGCCGAGGTCGATGCTCATGCGGTTAAACAGCGCAGAGTGGTCTTCCACATGGCGGCGACGCAATTCAGCGTAGCCCATACGCTTAGCATTTTCAACTGTAGCAGCTGAGCGAGCAGCCCAGTCGGTATTGTCGTAGTTAGTGCGGAGGTCGAAGTAGATAGTGGCTGAGTTGGCACCTTCCACTGTCACCGACTTTTCGTCGCAGCTGATTTTTCCACCGTCGGCAGCGATTCTGAAATCGCCTGCGAAGTCAACACCACCGGGGCCAAACATAGGGTAATCAACTTTGCCTGAGAATGATAGCGCGCCTTCGCGAGTGGTTATATCCGATTTGCGGAGGAAGTCGGTTGAGAGAGTGAACGACACTTTGCCAGCTTGGTCGGCAGAGATGTTCATTGCAAACACATCGTCGGGATAGTTGCAGATGTATTCGCGAGTATAGTTCACATTGCCAGCTTTGAATGTTGTTGACGCAACAGCTGTAGCCATGTCTACTTGGCGACGGTAGTCGGAAATGATGTTAGAGTCGAATTTGAAATCGACAATCATATCGCCCAATGGGAGGTGAGTGCCGAACGATACGTTGCGGCCATGCAAGTATTCGTGGGTG
The DNA here is from genome assembly GCA_017629835.1 of Muribaculaceae bacterium. Classification (GTDB taxonomy): domain Bacteria; phylum Bacteroidota; class Bacteroidia; order Bacteroidales; family Muribaculaceae; genus JAGBWK01. The sequence continues at coordinate 6,923 of JAGBWK010000075.1, forward strand.
AGGTCGTTACCCTTCTTGAAATCGCCGGCAAAGAATGCTTCGCGAATTTCGGCTAAGCGTTCGGGTCCGCAGTAGTCGTTTTGAGCAGAGTCGCGTTGACCAGCCCACAAAGTGATTTCATTGAGGGCTACGCGGTCGCGGTCGATACCACCGTAAACCACTGCACCGATACGGCCATTGCCAATCGGACCAGCTTCCATCCAGTCGTCGGCTGGAGCTTGATACCATAAAGTGTTTGATTCAGCCGCAGTGGCTGTAGAGGCTGCAATCCACATCAGTGAGGTTGCAGCGGTCAGCAGAGCAGTTTTTCTTGTCATAGCAGTTATTATGAATTGTTTTTGTTCGGTATTGGATTGTTCCCTGTTTGGGAAGGGATTGGTTGTTTTGGTACTTGATTTAGGAATTTCCTTCGTCGCCACTTGGCGGAGAATTTTTATCCATTGCAAAATTAAAATTTTTCGGGCAATCGAAATGAAAAAAAATCACCATATTTTGTCAGAAATGCCCAAATTTGGAGGAAAATCGAACTGACTTTGGCGCATAAGTGCAAATTATTGCAAGAAATTGGTGGAATTTGACGCAAAATTCCTATTTTTACAAACTTTTTCTAAAAAACGAATTAAAAGTGTCAAAAAATCACAAAAGTGTGCTAATTCTGTTTCGAGAGAATGATTAAATTTGCAATGTTTTAAAGAATATCCACGCGGATTTCGCAACGGATTAGTTGAAATTGCAATAAAAAGCGCCTTAAACTACTATCCATCGCCTTAAAACTACCAACCGAATAAATCAATTAAATCTAACCATAATTCTAAACCGAATCAAAATGCATTTCGCAATTCCTAAGTTTTGGGTAAGAGTGCTGCTATTTTCAGCGCTTGCCATAGGAAGCATGGCAACCCTGAGTTCGTGTAAGGATGAATACTATTACGACGACAGGGAACCTGACAATCTCGGTTCGAGCATCTACGATTACCTGAAAGAACAGGGTAATTTCTCAGTGATGTTGCAGCTCATAGACGATATGGGCTACGCCGAGGTGCTCTCGAAGACCGGTAGTAAGACTCTGTTCCCAGCCGACGATGAGGCATTCAGCCGATTCTTCCAGTCGAATCCTTATGGAGCACGTAGTTATGACGACCTCTCTGTAGCACAAAAGAGAATCATCATCAACTCAAGTATGATTGACATGGCATATCTCTCGGATATGCTTCCCAACATTGCCACCAATAACTCTACTACGTATGAGTCGAGTGGAAATGGATTGGCTCTGCGTCGTTTCACTTCGAGCACATATCTCGACACAATCCAGGCCGTAGCGGCTGATCAGATGCCGGCAACCCGTTTCTGGGAACGTTTCAATGAGAAACAATTGTTCCTCGCTCCGGGCGCACCTATGATGGTGCATTTCACCGAGCAGATGATGAATGTTCAGGGTATTACTAACTCAGATTTCCAGACCATATATGGCCTCGGATACACTTCTGGCGATATCTACATCAATGGTGTGAAAGTTCGCCAGTCGGATATTATCTGTAAGAATGGCTATATCCACGTGCTTGAGGATGTTGCTCTTCCTTCGGGCAGTATGGCCGACGTCATTGCTCGCGACCCCGATACAAAGGTATTCAATTCGCTCCTCGACAAATTCTGCGCTCCATACTTCGACGCTGGAATCGATGCCGATGTGCGTGAATACTACGACGGCTCAACCCCCTTGCGCCCAGTTATCAATGGCCTTACTTCCAACGACTCAATCTTCGTGAAGCGTTATTTCAACGAAGTGAACGCAAATACTGGTCCAGGCAACGAAGACCTTTCGTCGTATGGTATGCTCTATTACGACCCAAGCCAAATGGACTACTCTCGTTCATCATCGCAACAGGACATGGGCGCTATGTTCGTACCGACCGACGAAGCTATGATGGAGTATTTCAATGGCAATGAGGGTGGCTACCTCCGCGACTCTTACGGCACATGGGACAACGTGCCTACCGATGTTGCTGCACTCTTCGTGAAGAATCATCAGAAACGCTCATTCATCGTGTCGCTGCCTCACTTGTGGCCTACACTTACCGATGAAACAAGCTATCCTATCGATATCGATCCAAGCAACATCGTTAAGACAATTCCTACTGCTAATGGCGTTGTCTACGTAATCAATAAGGTGCTTCCGCCTATCGACTATAAAGGCGTTTATGGTTCTACGCTCACATTCGACAATACTACTATTATGAAGTGGGCGATTACCGACGACTGGAACAACCTTGGCGATGCTCAGGCTATGCGTTTCTACATGTACCTCCGCTCAATGGAGAATATGTATAACCTGCTCGTGCCTACCGATGAAGCTCTACAAAACTATCGCGACCCAATTACTTGGGCTCTCGGTGGTAGCGCTCGCGAAATCTGGAGTTTCAAATACGAAAAAGCTCGCAATCGCGTGACAGCTGATGTTTATGCTTGCGATGAGTTCGGCGTGAAGGGCGACTTGAAGCGTACCGAAACTAATATTGACATTATCCGCAACCGTCTTATCGACATTCTCGACATGCACATCGTGGTCGGTATGAACGAAGATGGTCAAATGTCGGGCTTCATCGATGAATCTAACGCAAGATATTTCTTAACTAAGGGTGGAGCTACAATCACTGGTTCAGGTCGTGGCGCTTCATTGACGATGAATGGTGGTGGCGACATCGAAATAGGTGCAGCTCCAGCTAAGGTAGTTAAGTCCGACATCGGCACTGATTGCGTATATGATTCGCAGAATGGCCGTACATTCTTCATTGACCACATTCTCCATGACCCGGTTAAGAATGTTTACAACGTGTTGAGCGAACATCCCGAATTCTCACGTTTCTTCGAGCTCTGCCTCGGTAACGACCAAGTTGCAACATACTTCTCGAAAGATGTTGACTTCCAGGAAATCTTCTCAACCAAGATTTCAAGCACAACCAACTCTTCAGCAATCGGACAGGTTGTCAACTCGTTCAACAACTACCGTTACACAGTGTTTGTGCCCACAAATGAAGCTATCGACGCTGCATTTGCTGCCGATCCTGAGCTCTTCACTTGGGAAGATATTGCAATGGATTCAAACGAAGTAACTAAGAAGAAGAAAGCGCTCTACTTGCTCAAGTTCCTCCGCTATCACTTCGTCGACAACTCGGCTTACATCAATGGCGCATCTTATGGTCCCATAGTCTATGAAACTGGCGCTCGTAACCAGTACGACAAGTTCCACCGTGTGACTCTCCAAAGCTCAGGCGCTGACCTTATGGTGACCGACGAAGCTGGCCACACTGCCAACGTAATCGCAACCGAAGGTGTCTACAACCTAATGGCTCGCGACCTTATTGTAAATAATAGCGATAACACTAAGGCTGATAAGATTACCGCTTCATCACGCGCTGTTATCCACTTAATCGACAGCACTCTGAACTATAAATAAGCCTCATCATGAAAAATCTAAGATTTATATTGCTGGCCCTTGTGGTTTCAGTGGCGCAAATGGCCTTCGCACAGGCTACGTCGATTGTACGTGGTACAGTTTACGATGAAATGGGTGAGCCCATTATCGGCGCTATGCTCCACGAAATCGACAAGAACAACCGCGTTTATAGTAGCGCTGCTACCGACTTCAATGGGGAATTCTCAATGGCTATCAAGAATCCTCAAAACAAAATTAAGGTGTCGTATGTAGGCTACGTAGCTCAAACTCTTCCTATCCAGTCGAAAATGGACATCGTAATGAAAGATGCTTCGACATTGGATGAAGTGACTGTAACAGCATCACGCTTAAGCAACGACGGCTCAATGCCAATTCCTATCCGTGAGCTTTCGGGTGCTACACAGACTATCAACACTAAAGCATTCGAAGGTATCTCAGTAACATCAGTCGACGACGCTCTCCAAGGCCGTATGGCGGGTCTCGACATCGTAAGTGCTTCGGGCGACCTTGGTGCTGGTTCATCAATGCGTATCCGTGGTTCCGGCTCAATCAACGCCAATGCTGAGCCTCTGATTGTGCTCAACGACATCCCTTACGAAAGCCACGTTGACGAATCGTTCGACTTTGCTAACGCTACTCAAGAACAGTTTGCAAACCTTCTTAGCATCAACCCTGAGGACATCGAAGAAATCACAGTGCTCAAGGACGGTGCAGCAGCAGCTGTTTATGGCGCTCGCGGTGCGAATGGTGTAATCCTTATCAAAACTAAACGAGGTGTTACCGGTCCCCCGCGCGTACAATATTTATATAAGTTCTCGGCTCACAAGCAGCCTCGCGGTCGTAAGATGCTCTCCGGCGACGACTACACTATGCTTATGAAGCAAGCTTATTTCAATCCCCGACAGGACGAAAATGCTTGCAACATTCCGGAATACAACTACGACCCAACTTATCCCGAATATTGGAACTTTAACAACAACACCGACTGGGTGGATGAGGTGACTCAAATTGGTTACACTCACGACAACACTGTCAACGTCACTGGTGGTGGTGAGAAAGCTAAATATCGCGTTTCGCTCGGTTATTTGACCCAGACTGGTACAATTATCGAACAGACCTACAATCGTATTTCATCATTGATGAACCTCGACTATCAGGTCAGCGACCGTCTGCGTTTCTCTACTGAGTTCTCTTTGACTCATGGTAAAAACCACAAGACATTCCAGGACGGCGACGACGGCAACTATAGCTCTTCGATTCTCGACATCGCTTACCGCAAGATGCCTAACGTGTCGGTTTATCGCCGCGACAACGCTGGTAACTATACCGACGACTTCTATATCATCCCTCAAAGCTCGCAACTCGATGCTTCGCAGAAAAACCTCGTCAACCCTGTAGCGCTCGCTCATCTTGCTCGCTACGACGAAACTTCGATGCGTATCATCCCAACTTTGCGTTTGCAATACGACATTCTCGACCCACAGAAGCATCGTCTCCGCTACCAAGGTTACGTGCAATTCGACATCGAAAACCGTAAGGATGACAAAGAACTCCCACGCGAAGTGACTTCTTACAGCTGGAACAACGACGCTACTAACCGTACTTATCGTCGTGATGCTGAGTCGCTTAACATTCAGACAAAACATGAGCTTCTGTTCATGCCTAAGTTCCACGAAGACCATTCGCTGATGCTCCTTGCTGCATGGGAAATGACTTCAGGTAACTCTCAGGTGCAGGAGTTCCGCAAATATGGTTTGCCTAATGGCATCACCTCAGCCACTGCGCCCGGCTACGAACGCCGTATGACCTCTTACAAGGGCGAATGGCATAGCATGGCATATATGGGACGTATGCACTACGCATTCAAAGAACGCTACATCCTCGACGTGACTGTTCGCCGCGACGGTTCTACTCGCTTCGGTCCTGCTAACCGTTGGGGTACATTCCCTGCAATTTCTGCTAAGTGGATTATCAGCGACGAAAAATGGTTTGAGGACTGGACTTGGCTCAATATGTTCGGTATCCGTGCCGGCTTTGGTAAGACTGGTCGTATGCCTGGCAGCGAATATCTCCACTATTCACGCTATAACTCCAACTATGGCAGTGGCGAAGGTAACAACTACATCGACATCCCAACTCTTAAGCCCGCTTCAATCCGCTTGAGCAACCTTAAATGGGAAACTGCTACCAGCTACAACCTCGGTGTTGACGCCAACTTCTGGGATTATCGCATCAACTTCGACTTCAACGTGTTCCACGAAGTCGACAACGACCTTCTGTTTGCTAACCAAACAATCCCATCGTCAACTGGTTTCGGCTCTATCAGCTACATCAATGGTGGCTCGCTCGAGAAGAATGGTTGGGAACTTAACTTCTACACCACAAACCTCGTTAAAGCAGGCGACTTTACTTTCGACTTTAACTTCAACCTTGCTAACTATAACTCGACGATTACCGACCTCTTGCCAGAAATCCTCGAGTCATATCAAGGCGAATTTATCAAAACTCCCGAAAGTAGCCGCTACGTCAACCGTATTCAGCTCGGCAATGCCTACGGCTCAATCTACGGTTTGAAATATAAAGGCGTCTACCAATACTCCAACTATCAGGAGGGTCGCGAAGGCACTTGCCCAGTGGTGACTGATGCTTCTGGCAACATCATCCGCGATGCTAACGGCAATCCTCTGCCAATGTACTACGACTACGGCGGTATCAACTATAAATTCCGTGGTGGTGACGCTATCTACGAAGATATCAACCACGACGGTACAATCGACGAGCTCGATATCGTTTACCTCGGCAACTGTAACCCCAAAATTTATGGTGGTTTCGGCTTCACTGTACGTTGGAAAAACCTTTCAGTCAACGCATTCTTCAACTTCCGTGCAGGCAACAAGATTGCCAATTACGCTCGTATGCGTGCTGAAAACATGTACACCAACGACAACCAGTCGATTGCAACCAACTGGCGCTGGCGTAAAGAGGGCGATATTACCGAAATGCCCCGCGCACTCTATCGCTACGGTTACAACTGGATGCCCTCCGACCGATTTGTTGAAGACGGTTCGTTCTTGCGATTCAAGTACCTCACCTTCAACTATGCATTCCCAAAACAGCTGATTGAAAAAGCTCACTTCAATCAGGTGAACCTCTACTTAACGCTCAATAACCTCTGGACTTGGACTAAATACACTGGTGTTGACCCAGAAATCTCACCAAACGGTTTGACTGGTATTGTTGAAGACTGGAGTACTACTCCTCGTTCACAGTATTTCACTTTCGGTTTGACCATAGGATTCTAATATGAGCATAAAACAACGCATATTCAGGAATGCAAATACGAAAAGCTTTATGAAAAAGATTATATATACATTATTAATAGCACTCGCAGGCTTTGGCGCAACTTCTTGCGACGACTTCTTCGACTTGAAGCCCTCTAACGAAATGGTGCTCGACGAGTTCTGGACTTCTGAGTCTGACGTACTCTCAATGGTAGGTAGCTGCTACCGTTCGATGCAAGAACCCGGATTTATGGAGCGCCTGCTCGTGTGGGGTGAATTGCGTAGCGATAACGTAATTCTTGGTACTGCCAACAATGGTAACCTTATCGATATCGCAAACCTCAACCTGTTGCCTTCCAATGGCTTTACCTACTGGGGCGATTTCTATAACGTAATCAACCTTTGTAACACCGTTGAGTATTACGCTCCGATTGCTTTTGAACGCGACCCCAACTTTACTCGTGGTCAGCTCAATGGCTACATCGCCGAAGTGAAGGGTATTCGCGCCTACTGCTACTATACATTGGTGCGCGCTTTCCGCGATATCCCATTCATCACTGAGCCTGTTATCGACGACACTCAAACTTTCCAAGTGGCACAAAGCGACCCCGAGGAAATCCTTCGATTCCTAATTAATGACCTCAAGGCGGTTGAAGCTCAAGCTGTCACATCGTGGAGCAATGAGTCATACACCAAAGGCCGCGTCACTCAAAACTGTATCCGCGCTCTTATCGCCGATATGAGTTTGTGGCTTGGCGAATATCAGGATTGTATCACTTACTGCAATAAGATTATGACCGACGCCAATGCTCCATTGTCGCTCGCACCATCAAATGTGTTCAATCAGAGTGTGTTTATCGACGGCAACTCTACTGAGAGCATCTTCGAACTCCAATTCCTTCGCAGCAATATTCCTAACTATATCGTATGTGAATATTTTGGTACAGCTGGTGGACGTTCAGGCGCTGCTCATGAAGTGTTCCGCGCTTACGATTTCTCTACAACCGAGCTCTTCTCGCTCACCGACATTCGTGGCTACGACTTCTTCTTCCCCTCGAAGAGTGGTGTGTATCCAATCAAAAAGTTTGTCAGCTACCGCACAGATATCACAACCGAACTCGTCAACGAGGGTAAATATACCAACCTCGATGCTGCCGCTGGCAACACCAACTGGATGATTTACCGCCTTGCCGATGTTTATCTGATGAAAGCTGAAGCAATGGTTGAACTTGGTACCGACCTTCAAGGTGCATTCGACTTAGTGTGCCGCACCTACGACCGCGCAAATCCCGAAGCTGGTCCTGGCTCACTCAGCAACGAAGCTGTTGGCTCACAGCAAGCGATGCGCAAACTCGTGTTCGACGAACGTCAGCGTGAGTTCCTCTTCGAAGGTAAACGCTACTTCGACATTATCCGTCTTATCAACCGCGACCGCGCACAGTTCAGCTCAATCGTCAACGAATACCTTGTGCCGAAATACACTACTCTCGACCAAGCTACCGTGACCAGCAAGCTCAGCGAATACGATGCTCTCTTTATGCCTATTCGCGATGCTGAGCTCAAAGCTAACCTTCTGCTCAAGCAAAATCCATTCTATGAAGTTTCATCTGATATTGACATTAATAAATGATTATAGGTATGAAAAACTTCAATATATTTAACCGATTTGGTGTAGCGCTTGTTTGCGCAATCGCTTTCACTGCATGTACCGACGATATCGAAGGCGATGCATACTACACCTTCACTGGCGATACTGTAAGTTCTTATTGTCAATCTGATGATGAATACTCTACGTTCACTCGTCTGCTCGATGATACTGGCAATCTTGCTCTGCTTTCAACTTACGGTCACTATACTTGCTTCTTGCCCGATAACGCCGCTTTCGAACGCTTCTTCGAAGCTAATGCTACAAGCTACTCACAGCTATCACGCGACGAAAAGGCCGAAATCGTCTACAACCACGTAATCAAAAGTTCGGGTACTGACTATACATCAGAACATTTCGAAGAGGGTGCACTCGCTGAGCCTTCGATGAGTGATAACTTTATAGTGATTTCCTACGTTTCCGACCCTTCTGGCGACGGTTTGACTATCTATGTCAACAAGGATGTGCCTATCGTTGAGCGCGACATTGAAGTGCACAATGGTGTTGTACACAAAGTTGGCGAAGTCATTAGCCCAACTAAGGACTATGTTTGCGACATCATCGACCAACCCGAAGTTATAGGCAATCAGAGCTTCAAACTCTTCTCTGAAGCATTGAAACTCACTCACCTTAACGACTCATTGAAACGTACTTACGACCTCGACTATGTATGCCCTTCAGCTACAGGTATTGAGAACGTGAGTGGATTCAATATGCGCTATCCCACCACTAAGCGTTACGGCTACACAATCTTTGCTGAGCCCGACGCTGTGATGAATGCTAATGGCATCAATTCAATCGAAGACCTCATTGAATATGCCGAACGCTACTACGATAGCGAAAGCGACGATTTCACCTCTCGCGACAACGCTCTCAATAAGTTCGTTTCGTATCACATCCTCGACCGTCAGATGTCGACCAACTCGTTCCAATACACTGGCAAACTCACTACAGCCAATAGCGTAAAGGACCGCGTTGAATTCTACGAAACATTCTACACTTTCCGTATCATCAAATTTGCTGTAGGTAATATCCTCAATAAGCAAAAGAATGGTAAAGGTGTCAACATCAACGAAAGCCTCTCAAACCTTAGCGGTATCAACGGTTACGTTCACTCGCTCGAAGATATGCTTGTCTACGACAAAGAAGTAATGGAGAACGACGTGCTCAACTGCCGTTTCCGCTTCGATATGTACTCTATACCCTCTGAGTTGACCAACAACAACATCCGTTGGCATAACTCTGGTATGGAAGGCGACGCTGTTGGTTATACAGTCACTCCTGACTTCTGCAAACACCTCCAATTCTCAAAAGAAACAGAGGTTACAATGTGGGGTAACGAATGGTGGGACGTATTCCAGGAAGACGAAATGAAACTCAAAGGTTGGTTTGATTTCAACCTCCGTATGCTCCCCGTGCCTCCAGGCTCTTACGAACTCCGTGTCGGCTATCGCCCAGAGTCATGGCGTGGTATCGCCCAGCTCTTTGTCGACGGTCAGATTCAAGGTATTCCTCGCGACTTGCGCATCTTCGGACGTGACCCTGCTGTAGGTTGGGTGCTTGATACTGGCACAGACCAGGATATCGAAATCGACAAAGCTATGCGTAACCGCGGCTATATGAAGGGTCCGGCCTCAGTGTGGTCACATCACGATCAGAAGCCTTTCCGCGACTCTGACAACTGTCTGCGCATCATCGTAGGTACGCTCAATTTCCAAGACTACGGTGAACACTGGTTCCGTGCTAAAAACGTCTATGCTCAGGACCGCGAATACACTGGCGACTATCTTGAGCTTATCCCCACAAGCCTTATCGAGCGTGAGGACATCTATTAATACTAACGAGATTATCATAACATAGAATAAACTGTCATCTTTATAATCAAGCGACTCTCGTAGTCTGGTATAGTCCGTAGTCATTCAATGAATGAAATAATGAAAAGAAATAACCATATTTGGGCAATCTGTTTAAGCGTAATTGCTTTGACTGCTTGTACTGACGATATCGAGGAAGGTGCATACTACACCTTCACAGGCGATACCGTAAGTTCATATTGTCAGTCAGATGAGGATTACTCTACGTTTACTCGTCTGCTCGATGATACTGGCAATCTTGCATTGCTTTCTACTTACGGTCACTATACATGTTTCTTGCCCGACAACGCCGCTTTCCAACGCTATTTCGAAGCGAATGCAACAAGCTACTCACAGCTATCGCGCGACGAAAAGGCCGAAATCGTCTACAATCACGTAATCAAAAGCTACGCTACCGACTACACTTCCGAACATTTTGAAGAAGGTGCGCTTGGTGAGCCTTCGATGAGTGACAACTTTATAGTTATCTCCTACGTATCCGACCCTTCGGGAGATGGCTTGACAATCTACGTCAATAAGGATGTGCCTATCGTTGAGCGCGACATTGATGTGCACAATGGCGTTGTTCATAAAGTTGGTGAGGTTATTAGCCCAACCAAGGACTATGTTTGCGATATTATCGACCAACCCGAGATTATAGGTAATCAGAGCTTCAAACTCTTCTCTCAAGCTCTGAAGCTAACTAATCTTGACGACTCGTTGAAGCGCACATACGACCTCAGCTACGTTTGTCCTTCGCCAACAGGTGTAGAAAATGTAGCTGGTTGGAATATGCGTTACCCAACCACAAAACGTCTTGGTTACACCATCTTTGCCGAGCCCGATGCTGTGATGAGCGAAAATGGCATCAACTCAATTGAGGACCTTATTGAATACGCTGAACGCTACTACGATAGCGAAAGTGACGATTACACTTCGCGCGATAACGCTCTCAATAAGTTCGTTTCGTATCACATTCTTGACCGACAAATGTCGACAAACGCATTCCTTTATTCAGGAAAAATGACCACTGCCAACTGTGCAAAGGATCGTGTTGAATTTTATGAAACGTTCTACACTTATCGTATCATCAAATTTGCTGTTGGCAACATTCTCAACAAGCAAAAGAATGGTCTGGGAGTCAAAGTGAATGAAAATCTGTCAAACCTAAGCGGTATCAATGGCTATGTGCACTCTATCGATGATATGCTCGTCTACGACAAAGATGTGATGGAAAACGATGTGCTCAACTGCCGCTTCCGATTCGATATGTTTAATATCCCTTCAGAATTTACCAACAATAATATTCGTTGGCATCTCTCTGGAATGGAAGGGGATGTGTCGGGATATACGGTCACTCCTGATTTTTGCAAACACCTTCAATTCTCAAAGGAAACAGAAGTCACATTCTGGGGTAGCGAATGGTGGAGCGTGTATCAAGAAGATGAAATGAAACTCAATGGGTGGTATGAATTCAACTTGCGATTGTTGCCCGTACCTCCTGGCTCATACGAATTGCGTGTTGGTTATAGCCCAGCCACTTGGCGCGGAATTGCCCAAATGTTTATCGATGAACAAATTCAGGGAATCCCACGCGACCTTCGCATATATGGATACGACCCAGCTGTGGGTTGGGTGGCCGACACTGGCACCGACCAAGATATCGAAATCGACAAAGCAATGCGCAACCGTGGCTATATGAAAGCTCCAGCATCAGCGTGGTCGCAAAATGCGCAAAAGAACTTCCGCGATATGGACAATTGCCTACGAATAATAATTGGCACTTTTAATTTTCAAGAGTATAGCGAACATTGGTTCCGTGCTAAAAACGTGTATGCTCAGGATCGTGAGTACAATGGCGACTATATCGAACTTATACCCACGAGCTTAATTGAGCGCGAAGATATATATTGAAAAAAGTAAGAACTATATATAGAATAATATATAATAATACCATAATGAAAAAAAACAAAATCGTTTGTATCGCTCTGACGCTCCTCGCAGCTGGATTGGTGTCATGTTCCGACGAATGGAACAACCACTACGACCAGTCGTCGCAGGTGCCCGAAACGAGCCTTTACGAGATGGTCAAAGCCGATCCGTCGCTTTCAACTTTTGCTCAAATGGTTAAGGTGGCTGGATATGACGAGTTGTTGGCTTCAAGCCAAACATTTACCGTCTTTGCGCCAAGCAACGAAGCGCTTGCTGACATCGACCTTGAAGATGTCGACGCAGTGAAGCGTATAGTGCTCAATCACATTTCGCGCTTCAATTGCACATCGGCTGCTGCCGACCCAAGTGTCAAAATGTACAATGGCAAGCGTTTCAACTTCGAAGGTGCTACTTTCGGCGGCGCTGAACTCGACAAAGTCGACATTCTTGCTGCCAACGGTGTGCTCCACACGCTCAAAGAGCAGATTCCTTATGCCTACAACTTGCGTGAGTATATCGACACTCACGACAACACTACCAAGGCGTCGGAATTCATCGCTCGCTTCGACGAAAATATTATGGACATCGAAGCAAGCCGTCCTATCGGTGTTGATGCCAATGGCGCTACTGTCTACGACTCTGTGATGATTGCCTACAATCCTATCTTCAATCACGAAATCTACGGACTTGGCGACATCGCTTCTGAGGACTCTACATTCACTATGATTATCCCCACCGATGTGGCTTGGCAAGCTGCTTACGACCGCATTTCGCCATTCTTCAATGTCTATAATGCCGATCCTGCTATTGCCGACTCAATCAAGGAGGTGCAGACGTCGCTCGCCATTCTCAGCGACCTTATCTATCGTCAGAAAATCGACGACCCAGCTGCAGTTCCAGCAGGTTTGATTTCAACCTCAGGTAGCGAAATCGCCGACCCTGCTGCATTGTTTGCTGGCACTCAACCCCTCGACGCTTCCAATGGCAACATCTATCTTGCTAACGACAATATCAACTACGATAACGTCGAAACTTGGAACAAACTCATCGAAGTTGAGGCTGAAGAGCAGGATGGCCGCACGCTCGGTGCTGGTACAACAGTTTATACCCGTACGGTCAACGCCGACCCCAACGACGCTTTGGCAAATCAGATTAGCGAATTGCAGTACATCGAAGCAGTGGGTAACACCACATCACGTCAGCCCGGTGTCACATTCGCTATCCCCAACGTGCTCTCTGGCGAATACGATATCTACGCAGCATTTGTGCCTGCAACAATTGCCGACCCATTGGCAAATGAGCAGACCCGCTTGCAGTTCACTCTCTCGTACATCGACGCTGCTGGCAAAAAGAAAACAAAGGCTTACAAGAACAACGATTTCATCACCTCTGCCAACGAAATTACGCTGATAAAGATTACCGACGAACCATTCCAGTTCCCGGTATCCGACTTTACCGACCGTCTCTGGCTGAGCGATGAAACCAACATATCGGCAGAGCGTGTTGCTATCACTACACTGTTCGTGCAGACTAATGTTAGCAACGCTGAGTTCAACCGCAACGAACTTGTTCGTCGATTCCGTATTGACCAAATCCTCTTTGTGCCCGTTAAAAAATGATGAAGATGAAACGTATATATTTCCCCACCACAATCATCAAGGCAGGCTTCGCAAGCCTCTGCCTGTTGTCGGCAGTGCTCACTTGTGCCGCAGCTCCTCAACAGGAGTCGGAGCCGGCAGCTATTTCAGATGAGGCTCCTGCCAATCTGACGGGCTGTGTTAAAGATGCCGCTACTGGGTTGCCCCTCGCAGGTGCTCGTGTTTCGGTTGTCAACACACGACTTTCGTCAATGACCGACGATGCTGGTCATTTCGGCCTCAACATACCCTCGGGTGCTGTCACTCTGCGTGTCGAAGCCCCCGGTTTCAACACTATTATAGTGCCTGTGCGCGATGCTAAAGAGCTTGATATAGCTTTATCATCGGCAACTGCATCCAACATCTACGACAACCTGCTCTCGGCTTCAGCTTCTGCTGGCAAAGAGGAGTTCCCAATTGGTCAAACCGTGGCCGACAACTCCGTGGCCGACATTCAGGGCGACCTTTGGGCTATCTCTCGCTCAGGTATGCCCGGTGCAGGACATTCGGTCTATGTCGACGGCCTTCATTCGCTCAACACCTCTTCGCAACCCCTCTACGTTGTCGACGGCATCGTGTGGGCTGTGAACGAAGATAGCGAGTCGCTCGTCGATGGCCATTTCTCCAATCCTCTCGCACTCATCTCGCCCGAGGACATCGAAAGCATCAAAGTGCTTCGCAATGGCACAGCGATTTATGGCGCTCGAGGTGGCAACGGTGTAGTTGTAATCGAAACTAAACGTGCTCACAACGAAGCTACCGAAATCGAGGCTTGGGCTCGCATGGGCTGGCGCTCCAACCCCAAGCGAATCCCCATGATGAACGCCGACCAATATCGCACCTACGCTTCCGACATCATCAGAGGCAAGTACGATAATCAAACTATCATCAACCGACTCGGATTCCTTAACGACGACCCAACTTCTTCACAATATTACGACACTCACAACAATACCAACTGGCTCGACCAGACTACTCGCTCAGGTATGCTCATGGACTACGGTGTCAGCGTTCGTGGTGGCGACGACCGCGCTCTCTACGCATTCTCGCTCGGTTATGCTAAGAACGACGGTACTGTGAAGCAAACTTCGTTCGACCGCTTCAATGTGCGATTCAACTCCGACATCAAACTCTGGCGCGGTGCAACTCTACGCTTCGACGTCGACTATGCTCAAGTCAACTACAAGCTTTTCGACGACGGACTCAATGCAGTGTCATCACCCTACTATATTTCGATGATTAAGTCGCCACTCTATCATCCTAATGTATTGACTACCGACGGCGTGCCAACGCTCAAACTCTCCGACGTCGACGAGCTCGGTGTTACCAACCCGATGACTATTCTCGACCTCGGCATGGGCGAAAGCCGCAACTATCGCTTCAACCTCACTGCCGCTCCACGCTATCAGGTGCTCGATAATTTCGCTATCGAAGGTATCGTAGCCTATTCGTTCGACAAGGTGAAAGAAAACTCTTTCGTGCCCGACTATGGTGTGGATGAAATTCCTCTCTATAACAACAATGGCGAGGTATATGCCGAAAGCCGCAACGTGGTGAAAAACATCATGAATCGCCGCACTCGCTTCATGGCCGACCTTCATCTCGAATACTCTCCGTTGAAGAACTACGTCAACGAACTTAACCTCCTCGGTGGTTTCCGCTACGAAAACAACACCTACGTCACTTCCTATGGCGAAGGTCGCAACACTTCGTCGGACTACATCAACGACTTGGCCAACACTTCGTCAGCTCTTCACTGGACTCGCGGTTACGACAACGAATGGCGCAATATGGCGTGGTATCTTACTGGCGAATATTCGCTCTTCAAACGCTATATGCTCAACGTCGAAATGGCATTCGAATCTGCCTCACGCTTCGGCAAGAATGCTCCCGGCGCAGCTCACATCGGCGGCATCTCTTGGGGCTTCTTCCCATCAGTCAACGCTGCTTGGCTCATCAGCTCTGAAGAGTGGATGAAGGGCGCTGAATTCATCGACATGCTCAAATTGCGCGTGGGCTACGACATTGCTGGCAACGACAACTTGCCTCACTACGCCAACCGCACCTATTTTGTCAGCACTCCGTTCATCGACAACGCCTTTGGTCAGGTTATCTCCAACATCGGTAACAATCAGCTCAAGTGGGAAACTACTGCCACTCTCCGCGCTGGCCTCGACGCAAGCCTCTTCAACAATCGCTGGTCGTTCACAGTCGACTTCTACAAGGGCAAAACTTCCGACCTGCTCGTCAGCAAGCCACTCGTTGAAGAAACTGGTATCGAATACTATTGGACCAACGGCGGCGACCTCGAAAATATCGGCGTAAACTTCTCGACAACAGTTCGTGCAGTCAACCATCGCGATTGGAAATTCGACCTTGGCGCTGCTATCGGTCACTACAAAAACGAGGTCGTACGTTTGGACGACGGTAGCTTCACTACCGACATCTGCGGCGGACGCATCCTCACTGAGGTAGGTCAACCTATCGGCGTGTTCTACGGCTACAAAACCGACGGCGTATTCACCGACGCTGCTTCTGCTGCCGAAGCCAACCTCTCAATCCGCAATGCAAACGGCTCTTACACCAAATTCCAGGCTGGCGACATGAAGTTTGTCGACAATAAAGCCGACGGCGTAATCAACGAAGCCGACATGCAAGTGATTGGCGACCCAACTCCCGACTTCTACGGCAATTTCAATTTCCGTCTGCAGTGGAAGAACCTCTCGCTCGCTTCAATGTTTACCTACTCTTACGGCAACGACGTCTACAACGCCCTCCGTGCCAACCTCGAATCTGGCTCCGACATCTTCAACCAGTCGACTGCTATGGTCAACCGCTGGATGGTTAGCGGACAGGATACTAACATCCCACGTGCCGTCTACGGCGACCCAATGGGCAACTCTCGCTTCTCCGACCGCTGGATTGAAGACGGTAGCTACCTCAAATGGAAGTCGCTCCAGCTCGACTATGCAATCCCATTCTCATCGCCCTATATTCAGGCCGTTACTCTCTCGTTTGCTGTCAACAATCTCATGACATGGACCAACTACCTCGGCGCTGACCCCGAATTCTCATTCGGTTACTCGCCCCTCTATCTTGGCGTAGATGCCGGTATGGTGCCCTCGGCTCGTGAATTCTTATTCGGTGTGAAAATCAACCTGTAATCCATTGCTAATATGAAACTTTTCAAATATATTATCCCCTCGGTTATCCTGCTTGCAGCTGCTTCGCTCAGCTCTTGCGAGGACATGATGGAAACAAATTCCGATTCATACCTGTTTGAGGAAGACAACTCGCTGTCGACAGCTTCCGACTCGCTATATTCTGTCATGGGTATCCTTACCCAAGTGCAGAAAGTCGCTGAGCGCTATGTGCTCTTCGGTGAGTTGCGTGGCGACCTGATGCAAGCTACCCCCGACGCTCCTTTCTCTCTGCAGGAAATCAGCAACTTCGAAGTTACTCCCGAAAATACCTACCTATCACGTCGCGACTTCTACAGCATCATCAACAACTGTAACTACGCGATTGAGAAAATGGACACAAGCATCGTTATCGGCTCCAACAAGGTGATGATGCCCGAGTATGTTGCCATTCGCACTATCCGCGCATGGACTTATTTCCAACTCGGTCTCGCTTTCGGCAAAGTAAGCTACTTCACTGAGCCTATCCTCAGCGTCGACGAGTCGCTCGACAATATGCCTCAAATTGAGCTCGACAACCTCGTCAATGAACTCATTGCCGACCTCGAGCCTTATTTCGGCATCGAAACTCCCTACCAATATGGTAGCGTCGACGGCTACGATACCCGACAATTCTTCATCCAGCCAAAACTCCTCTTGGCCGACTTGCTCCTCTATAACAACAACTACGAGCTCGCTGCGGCACTCTACTACGACTATATCAACCGCAATAACCTGACTATGCCTATCTCTTACGCCAACGTGTGGTCTTCGGCCAACCGTGACGGTATGAACTACGGCGCTCAGTCAGCTTATCACAACGAGGTGATTTCTCGCATCCCATTCTCAAGCGACGGCAAGCAATATCACCCCAACTTAGTCAACCTTACCTACAACACTGTGCCCGCTATCGTGCCCTCACAGAAGTTTGTCAACGAAATGGCTGCTGCTGTTCACTACTACAACAATAATATCAACAACCAGGCTAACATCGTTGGTATTTTTGAAGGTGACACTCGTGGTGGTCTCCCATTTGCTAACGGCAAAGGCTATTCTTCTTCGGCATTCACTGCAATGAACCTTAGTGGCAATACCAACACCGACATCATCGCTAAATACTACCACAACGCTATCGAAAACTCAGCGATGTCGAACCCCGACAACGAGATGTTCGACGACATTGTGCCTCGCGTTGTGCGCAGCGTCGCCACCTATCGCATCCCCACCGTCTACCTCCGCTATGCTGAGGCTGTCAACCGCTCAGGCCGTCCTACAATGGCATTTGCGGTGATTAAATATGGTTTGCGTCAGGCTATCTCGTCGGTTGATGTCAATACCACACGCGTTGAAGAAGGCGAAGCACCCTACGTTAACCTCGACGAAATCGTCGACGGTCCCGAATGGCTCAACTTCGACAACAATAAATTCGACAGCAACTGGGGCTCAGGCATGCGTGGACGTGGCTACTCACTCTACATCCCTAAGAGCGAATACATCATCCCGCAGCTTGAAACTAAAGCCGACTCAATCGACTGGGTTGAAAATGAACTCCTTTACGAAATGGCAGCCGAAACATGCTTCGAAGGCAACCGCTTCTTCGACTTGTTGCGCGTGTCGCGCCACCGTGACGACCACCCAGCACTTATGGTCGACAAGATTTCGTCACGCTTCGACAATCCAGCCGCAGCAGCCGCCCACATCTCCAACCCCGACTCTTGGTGGATTAAATAACCCCACAACGCAACCGCAAATTTCCGCAAATTTCCGCGGATAAAATTAGATAAACAATTATGCCCTACTGATACAACGTAAGTATTGGTAGGGCTTTTTATGGGACGACCCCCTGTGCGTAGCTCGTGCCAACGGCACGCTGCTTTGGTTGCTAACAATTTTTTACGTAAATCCATTTGCAAGGAAGAGAGCTGCGAAGCAGCGATTTAATGTTAACCGGGGGCGCAAGCCCATCGGAGTGGCAGAGCCGTCGCTCTGCTTCCGCTATCGCTCCAGTGCGCAGCATAGGATTCTTAGGTGTCCTAAGTCTCCTTTTAGTTATCGCGGAGGGTCTCGAGGTCGGAGTGGATTTGGGCGCGGAGCGAGGTGAGGTTGGGGAAGCGGCGCTCATCGCGGATGCGGCGACAGAAGCGCAAGTCAACCTCTGCGTCGTACAAGTCGCCTGTAAACCCTACAAGGTGAGCCTCGATGCGAATCTCCTCCGAATTGTCGACCGTTGGGCGGTGCCCTATGTTGATTAGAGCTTGAAACAGCGAGCCGTCGGCCAGCATAGCTTCCCCTGCATACACCCCAGTGGCAGGGATTAGTTTCGACGGGTCAGTAGGTTGCAGATTGATAGTCGGGAAACCGATTGTGCGTCCGATATGGTTGCCACTCACCACAGTGCCTGCAATGTTGTAAGGGCGTAGGAGCAAGCGTGCAGCCTCCGCCACGTTGCCAGCAGCAATAAGTTGGCGAACGATTGAAGAACTCACTTTCAACTCAGAAAATTCAGGCGCGCAAACCACCTCCACGCCACACTCGTGCCCTATCCGACAATAATCGTTGAACGTGAGCCCCTTGTCAGAGCCAAAGCGGTTATTAAAGCCAAGCAGAAGCCCGTCGACGCCATACCCTTCGCGCAACTTGACGATGAATTCGCGAGCTGTGAGGCTCTGCAGAGCACAGTCAAAATTGAGCATCACCGCCTCGATGCCGACACCCTCAATGAGCGCAGCCTTTTCTTTGGCTGAAGTCAGTAAACGTGGAGCCGCCATCGGACGCAGAACACTCAGCGGGTGGTTGGCAAACGTGAAAGCAATAGGCGCAACGTTGCACCCCGCCTCCACAGAGCAGCGGCGCAAGTGGTCGAGCAAGAAGATGTGCCCAGCGTGCACACCGTCAAACATCCCTATCGTAGCTATGCAATTCACTATGCCATTATTTAAAATTCTCAACCACAAAGTTAGTAAGAACTTGCGTAAAAAGGGTATGATTTAACAAAAATAATGCTAACCTATCGCTCTGGCTTCCGCAGCCCTCCGCTTACGCTCTGGCTTCCTCCGCTAACGCTCCCCTGCGCAGCATAGGTCTCCTATGCCGCCTAAGACTCCTATTACCCCTCGCGCCAGCCCCACCCGGATGGCCAGTCGCCTTGTAAAATTAGGCGCTGTAAGCCCTACAGCACCACGCAAGTGCCCGTAGGGCTTTATTTTATCCCAACAATCTGCGAAAATCCATTTCAATTTGCGAAAATCTGCGGTTTTTTATTTTATTTGCGGTTTTTTCTGCGATTTTTTAGGCGATGAGCAGATTTTGGATAAAAATTTTATATTTTTGCGTCAAATGTTGCATATTCTTTCATTTGCTTTCATTTACTTTGTAATCCGAATAATACTTTCTTGCAAAATTATTACATAACATTTATATCATGAAAAAATTATTACTCTTTGCTGCTATGCTAACGGCAGTCGCCGCCTATGGCCAAGGCGACTACTTTGCTGACGGTTGCCCTAACGAACAATGGCTCAAATATGTTAACGACGAAACCTATGTCGCCAACCTTTTAATTCCCGGCGCTCACGATGCCGCAACAGGTGAAGATTGGCCAACGTTTAGTACAGGCTCTTCAACTGCTACATGTCAAAGTTTGACTGTTGATCAGCTTTGGGATGCTGGAGTCAGAGTTTTTGATATCCGTCCTGGTATGTATCAAAAAAGAAGTTCACAGCAGAGTGGTTTAACAATAACGACCAAAAGTGGCAATTACTATTATTATTTGTCGTGCAACCATGGCGTAGAAAGAACAAATTTATTTCTCGAGCAATTTTTCAACAAGTTGATAGCTAAATTAAATCAATACCCTAATGAATTTGCTATTATACATCTATTTTTGGGTTCGCTCAAGACGAGTTTGATTGGAAGTGATGAGTACGCTGAACAGTTTAAAACGTTATATGCTGCTCAGATTAATGCACTTGGCGACCGAGTTATTGATTTTCGTCGCGACTTGACTGTAGGTGATATGAAAGGGAAAAT
>JAGBWK010000002.1 GCA_017629835.1 Muribaculaceae bacterium
CGCTTTGAAGAGTGAATTTGGCAATTTGACCATTATAGCCAGTGTGTGTGCTTGCTACTTTGATAACTGTACCAGCGGCTTGGCATTCAGCAGGGAGATTGAATACCTTTGTAGCGCCTTTGCCCCACTTAGTGCCTGCATCAATTACAGTTTCGCCAGCAGTAACTGTATAAACTGCACTTTGTGACGCGTTTGTGCCAGTAGTAAAAGAGATTGCTTCAAATTTTTCGGGGAGAGCAAAGGTCATAGATGCTTCAGTTGCACACTCTTTTGAACCCAACATAAGGTAGGTGTACGAAGGGTCGCAGTAAGCAGCAACAAAAGAATATTTGATGCCAGTAGTGGGAGAGGTCGCTTCGTGAGCATAGCCTGCAAGACCTTTAACCTCTGTTTTACCTTTAATCCAGCCATCTTTGCCAGCGAAAGTTTCTGTCACGTCAGCATAAGCGGTGATGCCGATGAGTAAGCAGATAGAGAGTAATAATTTCTTCATACGCTTGTGATTTTAGTTGTTAATATTAATTGAATTTATTGGTTTTAGAGTTGAATTGTAAATATGATAACTATTTAATTTGCAGTTTGTTTCTTGCTCGCTGCAAAGCATATTTTCCAAAGGTCAAAGTTACAAAAAAATATCTTACTTCTCCAAATTCTAACCAATTTTCTATTAAAAATTCATCCAATTTGCTTCCCTTTACACCCTGCAGCTGCGTCTTCATCTACAAAAAATCGGTTATTTCTTGCTATAATGTAATTTATAAATTACCTTTGCGATATGAAAGTCAGAGAAGTCATAACATACAAACATTATTTTGAGGAGTTTTTTGTGGCTTAAAGTCCAAAAGTCCGTGATAAGATAATCAAGATATTAAGTATTATTGAGACTATTGAAAGAGTACCAGTCAAATATCTAAAGTTTATTTAAGGAACAAATGGACTCTTTGAGGTCAGAGTGCAACTCGAATCAAGCATATTTAGAATATTTTGTTTCTTTGACGGGAATAAATTTGTTGTATTATTGACAGGCTTTCAAAACAAAACTCAAAAAACGCCTAAAGGTGAAATTGAAAAGGCGGCGAAATTAATGGATGAATATTATAAAGAAAAGGAGAACGAAAAACTATGAATACGAAAACATTAGACCAACTTAAAACACAATATTATGGTGAGGTTGGCACTCCTGAAAGGGATAGAATTGAACGTGAATTGGAGGCGTTAAGAATTGGGTTTAAAATTCGTACAGCAAGGGAACAACAAAACTTAACTCAAGAGGAGGTTGCCCAAAGAATCAACAAGAAGCGTACCTTTATATCAAAGGTTGAAACTGATGGCGAAAATATAACCCTTAAAACGCTATTTGATGTAGTTGAAAGAGGTTTGGGCGGTCGCTTAGAAATCAGTATTGAGTTCTAAATATTTGCTGTATAAAACAATGCAAAATCACAATATGTTGTGATTTTGGGCTTAAAAGTGGGTGAGAATGGCGTAAAATCAGCGAAAATCACATTATATTGTGATTTTTGGTTGCCAAAATACACTGCTAAAAAGCAAAGGTAGAATGCGGTGGGGCATTCTACCTTTGAGTATGAGGTTGGGGATAGGGGATTAGTCGACGAATTGGTAGTTGCTGGTGTTTTTAAGACCGGGACCTGAGGCGTATTTCATCACGTCGCCGAAGAGCAGCACCTCTTTGCCGAGGTTGTTGGGGTTCTCTTGTAGGTTGAGTGCTGTGCGAACGTCACCTTTAGGCAACTGAATGCCTACACATTTGGTGTGGTCGGTGCAGTCGGCTGTAGGACCTATTACGATGTTGGTCATTACGTCGGTTGGTATGCCAAACACTGTGCTGCTAAGATATGTGCCTGATGAGGGCATATAGCCTACGATGTAGCCTTTGACCCATACGCCGGCACCACCTTCGGGCGATGTTTGTGTGCTCTGTGGGTTGAGCGCTATCACGTCGGCGCAGCTGAGCGGATTGTCGATAGAGTTATCGCCACCAGTGTCGCCGCCAGTATCGCCACCGTCGCCTGAATCACCACCACCAGCAGTGCCGCCACCATTGATTGAGATGATTGAGCTACCTGTAGTTACCTCTGGAGTAGAGCCGTAGAGAGTTAGCTCGCCTTGGATGAGCAGCTTGTCGCCAACTTTGATATAGTCGGAAGTGGTAATGGGCTCGCCATTGAGACCTTTGCCGCCAAACACATAGAGTTGAGTGGCTGTTGAGCCGTCGTCGCTGAGGTAGTAAGTGGCTGATTTGTAGGTGTTGTTAATATCTTTGATTGAAGAAACGATACCTTCGATATAAACCTTGTCGGAGGTGTAGCTGCCTGATGCGATAATAGCCAATGCGCGAGCCACATTGTAGGGCGATGCCATTGTGCCGTCACCCTTTTCTTCGCCAGTTGAGGGCTGACCGCCACCGCCGGGGGTAGTGCCACCACCTTCGCCGAGCTCAAATTTGCTTGTATTCTTCAAGCCAGGACCTTTGCAGTAGAGCATTACGTCGCCGAAGAGCATTACTTCTTTGCCGAGGTTGCCGGGGTTGTCCATTAGATTGAGCGCGGTGCGAACATCTCCCTTAGGTAATTGAACTCCTACGCACAAGTTGTAGTCGGTGCAGTCGGGTGTCGGACCGATTACGATGTTGGTAGCTTGGTCGGCAGGTGCGCCGAAGATAGTTTGGTCGAAATAGGTTTTAGCTGAAGGCATATAACCAACGATGTAGCCCTTAACCCACACTTGCGAGCCACCAGCTGGCGATTCGGTAGTGCTATTGGGGTTGAGTGCAATCACTTGCGCGCAATTGTAAGGACTTGCTTCGGATCCGTTGCCGTCGTTAACCTCACCGCCGGGGGTAGATTGGCCTTCGATTACAAATTCGTTGTCAGTACCGTTGTTTTCGGTGATACCGTAAGTGCCCATATAGCTATCTAATGTGCCCTTCACTTGTATGCTCTTGCCCAAGTTTTCGGGATTGTCGAGCAAATTGCCCTTTTCGCGGAATGCAGAGCCGGGCTCGAGGTAAACAACAAGACATTCAGCGATTTCGGTGCAGTCGGCTGTTGGACCAATCACGAGAGTGAGGTCGGAGTCAGCGTCAGCGCCCCAAGCGATATCTTCGTTGGAAGCAATGCTGCCTTCAACACCCTCTTTCACAGCACCAACTATGTAGCCAGTAACCCAACCTGAAGCCTGCTTGCCCTCTTGCTGAACAGCGATAGCTTGCTCTACTGTGTAGGGGTTATCCTTGGTGCCCAATTCGATAGTTGGGTTGCCGAAGTTCATGCAGCCAGCATAATCGTTGAGCGTCAACTGCCAAGGAGCGTCAGCATCGGCCGATGTAGCGTAGTAGTCGAGGATTGCTACAACGTCGCCGTAGCCTTCGGGGAGCATCTGCGAGCGGAAAATTGAGTAGCCCGAAGTGCGTACAATTGCTGAGCCACCCTTAGTGTCGGTGATTATGCGGTTGGTTGTAATCTTATGCCCGTCTGTAAACTCTTTCACACCGCCGTCCTCGAATGTTACATTGTTGAAGCGAACAATGCGGCTCTGGTATTTTGTGAGCTGAGCAGGGTCGAGAGGTAGCTCAGAGAGGTTTGCGATAGAGAGCGTATCGATTTTCGAAGCATCGGGCAGACCGTTGAGTTCGATATGGTCTACGAAATACTCGTAAGGCATAAATGTAGCTTCCCACACGTGATTCTTTTCGTAGAACATGGGGAAGCCGAGCTGCTGACCACCATTGTATTTACCAATGTACATGCCGTTGAGTCGAACCACAATCTCCTGACCGATACGGTATTGGTTGTAGAGCGAGTTGGCATTGACTGAGAGTGCGATAGCGGCACTTTCGTCTTGGATTACAATTTTCTTATAGACGTTGCCAGCGCGGTCGGACGAAACGACGCGACCAGCGATGACGAAATTCTTGTCGTACTCCTTACGCGACCCATCGGCATTGCGTGGGAAGATTGCCACTTCGCCAGTGATGTCGTCGATGTCGTTGTAGACGTAGGGAATTGTGTCGATATAGTTCACTTCATCTTCCCAATACAAATTCTTCAATTCGAGAATAGAGATGTTGGGTGTAGATACTGCCACAGGGACTCTGAGTTCGGGGATGTCGTTTTCAAAGTCGTTTTGGCAGGAGGTGACTGCGGCAAAAGAGGTCAGCGCAGCCAGTCCGAGAAATATTTTATTCAGATTTTTCATGAGAGTCATTATTTAGCGGCGTTGACGATAAAGTTTTTGATTTCCCACGTGTCGGCACCTGCAGCGGTTGATTCGTATTTGAGGCCGAGGTCAACCTTCTTGCCAGCGAAAGCTGAGAGGTCGATAAGACCCGACGATGCGAATGTCCAGCTACCAGCATTTGGCCATGTTGGGATGTTGAGGATAGTCCAATCGGCAGTGCCCTGTTCGCGGATAGCCACTTTGCAAAGCTCTTTGCATGTGGTTTGGAACTTGGCAGCGTGGTCGAATTTCAGCGTAGCCGATGCGTAGCCCGAGAGGTCAACTGTGGTGTAGGCGTATGCTACAGCAGGGAGTGCACCACCGAGGTATGCGCTACCATTGAGGTAGTGGCTGCCGTTGTACTCTTTCCATTGCCAAACGTAGCTCAAGCCTGGATCCATTGCGACGTTGTCGAAAGTCCAGTCGATTTCAGCTGCATCGGGGAGCAGACCTTGGTAGATGACGTCGCCACTTGGCTGGTCGTCACCACCACCACCGGGTTGGTCACCGCCGCCAGGCTGTTCAGGAGCCTCTTCGTCGTTGATTTTTACTAATTGGCTGTTGGAGATTTCAGCTTTACCACTGAAGCTAATCAGTGTGCCATAAACTACTACTACGTCGCCAACTTTGATTTGGTCCTCAGAAGTGAATTTTTCGCCATTGAAATGCTTGCCACGGTACACTGTTGCTACGTCGTTGCCAGTTGTAATGTCATATGTAGCGTTGCCGAATTGGGTTGATACTTCAGTGATTGCTGAGATTGTACCAGTGAAATAAAGTTCTTTCATAGGGATTGTGCTGTTGGCTACCATAGCCACGGCTGCAGTCACGTCGTAGGGTGATTCCTTTGTGCCTTCCCCTGTGCCGTCGCCGATATTAGGCTCGATTTCACCTGTGAAGTCGGGTTGAGTAAGCGGGTCGATAGCCATTTCATACAAGCGTGGAGCTATGTATTTGCTCAAGTCGGTGTAGCAGCCATAAGAGCTGTATTCAGGGTCGTACATCAAAGTAGAGCCTGCGCCTACGTTCTTAATCAGCCAACCGTCGTCCTGTTTAGTGAATTGCCAGATGTAAGCTTTGTCGCCGTCGACAAACAGAGGTGATGCGCTTGGGCGGTTAGAGTAGCCAGAGCCATATTTGCCAATATAGATGAACTGACCGCGATAGTCATTCATATAATATTGGCCTGAGCCCTCTGTGGTTTCGGTAAGGAGGAAGCCATATTTAGCAAGCGCTGTGATAGTGCCACCCACATCGCTCTTTTCGCAAATCTGCAAGAAGCCTGATTCGCTTGCGAGAGGTTGAGCCAACATCACTTGCTCTACGCGACCTTCAGCAACGGGAGCGCCGAATGCATATGCGCGTCCCGAGGTGATTTCGCTTGCCAATTTAAAATCGGTAGTTGGAGTTTTGAATTCACCATTGTCGATGCCTTGGTCGCCCCAATTGAACATTGTCACTGAGCGAAGGCCTGCGAGGCCAAGATATTTGTCGATGTAGCCGTAGAGAGTCACCAACTTGCCCTTGTTGCTGGCGTTTGATGCCAATCCGAGCGAATTACGCACATCGCCTGAGGGGAGCTGCACAGCAACGCACTGTTCGTAGTCGGTGCAGTCGGGGGTAGTAGCGATAAGCATATTGTTGTCGGTGGTGAATGAGGGGTCGAACTGCACAGTTTGGTCGGTGGCAGTAAACACAGTTTCGGTAGTAGCTACGCAGCCAACGATGTAGCCGGTAACCCAGTAGTATTCATCCTTTACAGGAGCGTCGTAATAGTAGGCGGTGTAGTAGGCGCGAGCACCGTCAACGGTCAACGGAGCGTTCCACCAACCGTCGCCGCCGAGTTCGGGAGAGATTACGGGCGGGTAGTCATACTCTGACTCGCAGCTTGTCAAGCCAGTAGCAGCAACAACTGCTATAGCGGCCGCCAGAATCGTTTTATATAGTTTCATATTGATGTCGTATTGATAAAGTGTTTATACTTATTAATCATCAGAATCGGATTCCGGCATTGAACATCACGCGAGCACCCTGAGCATACTGATACTTGTTGGGGTACTTGCCGGCGTCGTAGTTAGTATAGTCGAAGCGACCTTGCTGATAAGCGTTGGTCATGATGTTGCGGTTGTTCAGTAGATTGAACACGTTGAGGTTAAGGTTGAGTTGCACCTTTCGATTGATGTAAATCACCTTACCGATTGAAGCGTTCATTACGAATGCATCGTTGAGTTTATCCTGCTGAGCAAGCGATTCCATCTTAGCTTCGAGTTCGTCGGGGTTGGGGAAGTGTTGCCAAAGGTCGGGGAGCGCTTCGTGGCGAATGGGGGAGAGGCTTACGTAAGCATTGCCCATCCATGAGCCGCTGAGTTCCAAGTACCAGTTCTTTGGTGCTGCCCAATTCACGCCGAGAGTAGCAGCTGTTTGGGGAGTGCCACCAACGTGGAAGTTCTTCAGGTAAACAACCTGTGCAGTGTCGGGCATCATACCGTTTTCATACGAGCGAACGCCGATTGGACGGTTTTTGTAGAGATAGCTGCTCACTGTACCAGCGGCAGTGACTGTGACTGAAGGAGTCAGTTTGTAAGCCATACCGATTTCGATACCCTTGTATGAACGATGTACACCCTTGAGCACGTAGTTCATAAATGTTTGATATTGGTCGTCGTAGAACGATGAACGTTCGGTCATATCGAACATTTCGGTCCAGAAACCAGTGATAGCACCGCGGAAACGGCGATAGTTCCAAGTGTAAGAGAGGTCGGCAGAGAAGATGCGTTCGTTGGTCAATCCGTCGATAGCATCATCCTTGATACGGGGCGAAATGTAGGCAAACTCGTAGAGCGGAGCGTGAGTGCCGTAGCTTACGTGAGCCGAGAAGTAGTTGCGGCCGTCGAGCTTGTAGGTAGCGCCAGCTTTGATTGACCCATTGTCGAAGCGGTGGGTTACGCCTTTGCCGTAAGAGTTTTCAGGAGCGCGACCATTGCGCATGTGACCTACGCGATAGAATTGTGTGTAACCAACTTTCAAACCGTAGTTGATGTCCCACTGAGGTAGGTTAATCATATTTTGCACCCAAGCTGAAGCCTTGATTGCGTGGATTGAGTAGTCGTAGCCGAAGCGGTCGCCCTCTTTCACGCGGCGGTTGGGGTTGTTGAGGTCATTTTGGAGAATTTCGGGGTCGCCGGGGAAATCGCGTTCAGAGTAAGAGTCGATATCGCGCCAGAAGCCGCCACCGAGAAGGTCGCGTACAGTCTTGAAATAGTTACCTTTTGAGTAGGTAAGGGCAACGCCACCCTGAAGTGTCATCACGTCGTTGAGTCGGTGGTTGACGTAGGAGTTGAACATGAGGTCAAGCACTTGGCTAACGCGGTTTTCCTGAATGTAGGTCGAACCCTTTTGCATGTCGTAGGGGCTTGTAGCGTCATGCTCATTGTTCATATAGTTGGTTTGATAGAGCTTGCCCCAGTTGATTTGGCGGAAACTTGGGTCGGCCCAAAGCTCGGTGTAGTAGTCCGATGCTTCGGTTGGCTCTCCGTCCTCATAATAATAAGATGGGAGGTAGCGGTAGTAGTCGGGACGTGGGTCGGCAGCGTTGTACCAGTTCAGCGCCGAAGTGCTGTAGTGGCTAAAGTGGGCTGCGATACCAGTGTTGACTGTAGTGTTGTCCTTTTTATACAGCCAGTTGAGGATAGCTGTTGGGTCGAAAGTTTCAACGATGCGCGCTGAGCGTTTGCGACCGTCGCCCATATAGCCCCAGTTGGGGTTGTAAAGGTTGTTGCCAGCCAATTCATACGCTTCGAGGTATGTAGCTGAGCCGCCGGCACGTTGAGTTGGGGCTGCAAATGCAGTGAGCGACAATGAGTGGTTTTCGTTCAGTCGCTTTTCGAGCGAGAGGAATGCTCCAAACGAATTGTAGAACGAGCCGGGCTGTACGCCTTCGTTTGCATAGCGACCGATTGCGCTCACTGTCAGCGCCCAACCTTTTTTGTTCATGCCAGTGGAGTAGATAGCCATGGCGCGAAGCATATAGTTGGAGTTGGTGTAAGCCAACGAGCCGTAGAAGCCGGGTGAATAGTTGGAGGATACGGTGTTGAAGTTAGATGTACCGCCGATGTCGCCGAAGCCGTAGGCTGCTGCGGCTGTGCCGACAGTGGCCGACTGATTGCGGAATGCGCGTGAGGTCATACCGCCCAACATAGAGTAGTTGAAGCGACCGCGACCTACAGAGTTGAATTCTATACCGTTGATATAAACCGACTTATACTGTGAGTCGTAGCCACGATAGCGGAAATACATTGGCTGGAAATCGAAGTTCGACGCATTGTAGTAAATGTCGTCCGACGAGCTGGTAAGAGCTGTGATTGATTGAGCACTTCCCTCCTCGTCGTCGAGCACATGCTCGTCGAGCCACATGTCTTGGGCTTCTTCGTAGTAAGCATCTGATGCATTGAGATTAGTGATTTTAATCACGCCAGCGTCGACCGTTGCGCTTGCCACGACGTCAACCTCGGCAAAGCCGTCGGAATAGTCGGGTGCTACGGTGATGAGGCTTGCATTGCCCGGTTGGACATTGCTGATGAGGAAGTCGCCGGCAGGACCTGTGGTCACTGTCAGTCCTTGCTCTTGAAGCATAACCAGCACGCCGGGAATAGGAGTCCCCGTGCTGGCGTCGACAACCTGACCCCTTACTGCTCCAGTTTGAGCGAGTGCCGGGATTGCTGCTGTCAACAGCAAAAGTAATAACAATTTGATTTTCATAAACGTAGTATGATTAATTAATGATTTTTCGATAATCGAAATTCTCCAAATATTTTGGGCGGAATTACCCAAATATATAAAGGGATTCAAAGTTATTAAAAAAAAATAAAATTCGACACATAATTAATCAAAAAAAATACCTTCGCCAATTTTCATCGATTGCCGCTGGTAGGTCGATTATGCCTGTCGGTATATGTGAGGTGCACTATCTTTTGGCGGCTGGCAATGTTATCAATTGCGAAAAGAGGGTGGGTTTTGCGTTGAATTGTAATGTTGATTGTGTTAAAACGTTACAATCTATTGATTATAAGCAAAAAAAATCGTAAATTTGCACCGCTGAAAATAGGCGAATATTTCTAAGGTGTTTCCGATAATTAGTGCTGACGATTAATGTTAATACGTAGCACATTATCAAGGTTTTAACTATAATATTCAACACGCTTCAACCTCGCATTGTTCAGATGCACGGATTGAAAGTTGCATAGAATACGTTGCTGTGTGATTCACTTAGGATATACATTCAATAGAAAATAACAAATAAAAACGAATAATAACCCCATTATTATCCACATTAAATGACTAAATTTCGACTCCTTTTCGCAAGCGCCCTTATGGTAGCTTTCAGTGCGAGTGCAAATGTTGCTCCTGCAATTGATGCAACAAGTTCTGACCTTGAAATCAATGCGTCGCAGCAAATGCGCCGTATGGCTCCCAACAAAAGCCTTTACACATCAACCGTTGGCTCTCACTTGACTGTGATTGACATCGAAACTGGTGAAGTTGTTACACCCAACAGAGCTGCAAGCGACGACCAGAATCAAGGTTATGAGCCTGCTGTCACTCTCAATGCTGGCGATATGTTGGCCGACCTCGATGGACCTAACGGCGAATTGTGGTACTACACTGGCCGCCTCTATTCTCGTGCTATCAAATACCAATATTATACCGACTACATCCTTGAAGAATACGAGTTCACTCTTTACAACTCTAAGTTTGAAGAATTAGGCACAATTCGCGACCTCGTGCGCTATGCCGACGATGAAGTGCGCGTGCCTGGTCCTCAGGATGGTATCGACCTGCTCCCCACTATCACTCGCAATTTCTTCAATGGCGACGACAAATACGAAGTGCTCGTTTCAATTGCAGTAAACACTTCTACTCCTGGACGTAACCGCTATCGCTCAGTAGTTTACTCACTCAATGGCGAAAAAGAAACAACCGAAGTGCAGCGCAATGGCGTAGCTCAGACAATCGAAGTCGACATTCCTGTTAAGAATATGGATGGTTGGGTTTTCGACGTGCTTAATGCTTCTACTGCAACAGAAGAAAACTACTACTTCACAACTTCGCCCGTAGTTGGTTATAGCTACACTTTGTATGCTAAAGCTGATGCTGAAGGCAATCTCCAGAGAGTTCACAATTTCTCAGTTGGCAGTCAAACGTGGCAAGGTGACCAGGAAAATTCTCCCTCATTTATGACTTTCGTTCACGACGGCACTGCATATCTGCTCCTCCCTCACTATCGTGAAGACTTCTTTATGCCTTATGGCTCAGCCAACGACGATATGGTGATGCGCGAAGGCAACAGCCTTATCATCGAACTTTATAGCATCGAAGGCACTACTACATCGCAAGTGGCTGTCACTGAAATCCCCAATCCAAAGACCGAAGGCTCTAACGTGCTCGCTACTTTCCGATCAGTTGGCGACCTTCGCTACACTGGCGACATCCTCTTCGACAACAACGGTACAATCTCGTATATCGTAACTAAATGCGACGAGCTTACTACTGGCGACTCAACCACTGGATACTGCTACTACGTTTACGACCTCGAAGGTAATAAGGTTAAAACCATTTTTGAAAACGCTGAAAACAATATGCCAATGTCGTCAATCGAAGGTTTCCCCGAACAGCACATGTTCGTATTCTTCGACGAAGTTGACGACACTCGCTACTACAATTTCGTAAACATCCCCGAAGGCTACGACAAGAAGAAAACTGTGAAAATCGACTCTGACCTTGACCCAACCGACGATGCCGACCTGTTGATGTTCAACGCTGACCGCGTAAAATCGGGAGACTCATATAAGTATGCATTCGAAATGCGCACTCCTTCAGTCGACGAATACGACAACGACGTGATGCGTATCTCTTGGTTCAACGCCGATGGTTCATACGACCGTACCGATGAAATTAACATGGGTACTGCAGTGCACTATGCACAAGTATTCATTACCAACGCACTCCTTTCACCCGAAGCTATCGTGAGCGACTCTGAGCAGGAATATGTTATCCTTATCAAACGTGGCTTGGTTTCTGGCGAAACTGTCAATCAGGAAGAACTCCTCATCGCTCAACCTTACTCTGAAGCCAACCCGACAGGAAAAAATGTTATGTTGCTTCAACCCGACGAAGTCAAAGGCAACCTCGCTTTGATTGGTCTCTATCCCGGTTTGGATATGAAGGGCAATGCACTCTTGATTACTTATAATGGCGTGAATGGTGTGACTGCCGACTTCTATCCTTTGCCTTTCGACCTCAGCTCAATCGAAAATATCGAAGCTGACGGTGTTACCAACTCAGAACTCAGCTACGACGGTACTGCTATCTATGCTGAAGGCCTCGAGATTATGATATTCACCACCGATGGTCGCTTGGTTGCCAATGGCAAAGATGCTGTAGCGGTTGATGCAATCCCCGCAGGTGTATATGTTGCAGTTGCAGGCAAATCAGCCAATAAGTTCATTGTAAAATAATTCGCACCGCGAATTATTTTACAATTTTTTCATACGTAATAATTCATTAATTCAGCAAGATGAGATATCTCTTTTCAGCTTTGGCTGCTATCCTCGTAGCAGCCTCTGCCGTAGCTGGCCCAATCACTCCCGAACAGGCTCTTGAACGCCTGAATTCAACATCCGGACCTGCTAAAATCAAAGCAGAACGCAACAACGTAGTGCTGCGTCACACTGCCGAAACCCTCAAAGGTGAGCCCGCAGTCTATGTGTTCAATCGTGGCGACAACGACGGTTATATGCTCCTCTCGGCCGACGATAGCGCTGCACCAATGCTCGGTTATGCCGACTCTGGCTCTTTCGACCCCGAAGCAATGCCCGAAGCTTTGGCTTGGTGGCTTGATGAATATGCTCGCCAAATCGAGTTTGCACGCAACTCTGGTATGCCCGCCTACACTCGCGTCAACGCTCCAGCCGACCGTGAGGTAATTGAGCCCCTTATCAAGTCAGCTTGGGATCAAGGTGCGCCTTACAACAATATGACACCATTCGAAGGCGCAACACGCACCTACACTGGCTGCGTGGCTACAACTATGGCTCAAGTGATGAACTATTGGCAATATCCCGATAAAGGCACTGGACAAATCTCATACACTTGCAATTCGCTCGAAAAACGCCTTACTCTCAATTTCGCAAATCGTGCTTTCGACTGGGATAATATGCTCGACAGCTACCTTGGCGACTATAGCGATGCACAAGCTGAAGCTGTCGCTTACTTGATGCGTGCTTGCGGCTACTCTGTCAGAATGGAGTACTCTACAACTGCTTCATCAGCTTTGCAGATGTATATCCCCACAGCTTTGACTCAATATTTCAAATACGACCCTAACATCAGCTACGCTGTTCGTGCTAAATATGCTCCCTCACAGTGGAATCAGATGATTTACGACAACCTCAAAAACGTTGGCCCAATACCTTATGGCGGTACTTCGATTTTTGGTGGTGCTCACTCTTTCATTTGCGACGGCTACGACGGCAATGGCTATTTCCATTTCAACTGGGGTTGGAGCGGCGTATCTAACGGTTACTTCCTGCTCGAAGCCCTCAGCCCTTCGACTCTTGGCATCGGTGGTGGCGCAGGTGGTGGCTACAACTTCTCTCAGGATGCTGTGCTCGGCATTCAGCCCCCAACAGGTGAGCCTGCTGAAGAACGTTGCCTCGAACTCTCGCAAGGTGGCTCGTTGACTGCTACAGTCGACAATGGAGTGCTCTCGTTTGGCCTTGAAGCTGAAGAGGCTGGCTGCTGGCTCAACTACAACCCTCAGACTATCCGTGTGCTCTTTGGTGCAATCGTTGAATCGGTTGGCGCGGCGGAAGGTGCTGAGCCTTATTATCTCCCCGGTGAAGAAGATAGAATAAGTCTCCCTGCCGGTTACGGTACCAACAATTTCACTCCTACAGTCGACTTGAAGAAGCTCGAACTCCCCGACGGAGAATATAAAGTGACTCTCGCTGTCAATATCAAGGAGGAAACATCGAAAGAATGGATTCCAGTTGATCCTTACTACCCCTATTATAATTATGTGTATGTGACTAAAGCCAACGGCGAATATGTGGTTAAGCCCAATGTAGTCGATGTGCTCCACGTTGAAAGCGGCGAGTTTCTCACTGAGCTTTATATGGGTGGGGTAGTTAAGGTGCGTGTGACAGTGAGAAACGACACTGACTCTGAACTCACTCGCGGTTTCGCTCCAGTTCTTTTCTTGGAAGAGGGTGTTGATGAACCAGTATTCCTGTTCCTCGGCTCAAGCCAGTATATCACTGTGGCTCCTCATTCAAAGGTTACACATGAGTGGATTACCTCAATGGAAATCCTCGTAAACCTTCAGCTCAATCGTGAGCAGACTATGAAGTTCACTTTCTTCGATGAGTCAACCTACAAGTTCTTTATCGACGATTTCTATGCCGACGTTGTCATCAAGCCAAATCCCGGTTTACCAACTGTGTCGGTGACAAATTTCAAAATCGACGATGCAGAAACCAAATATGTTAATATTGAAGGTAAACTTATAAAGGTTTATCAAGTGAAGGATTGTCTTAGCATCCCCGTTAGCTTTACCGCTAAACTTGGCGCTAATTCATACCCCTTCTGCTATCAGATGATGGCATGTATTCTTGGTGGCGCAAGCGAAGCTGGTATCGAAATTCTCACTTACGGCGGCAATCCAGTAATCCTCGGCTCTGAAGCATATAATTTCTCAACCACATTGTCGCTCCCTGGCATGCAGGCAGGTCAGCTCTACAACGTGATGCCAGCATATTTCCTCAATCAAGGCTTTTATCCATTAGCAGAAACTGCTATATATATTGTATATGTAGGTCAGTCAGGCATCGACAACGTAGAAGCTGATGCAGCCGACGCTGATGCTCCAATCTACAACCTCCAAGGTGTATGCGTTGGCACTGACTGGGATGCGCTCCCCGCAGGTCTATATATCCGTTCAGGCAAAAAAATATTGAAACAATAATTTTATATTCACATATATAATAACTAATTTATGAAAAAGATTTTTTCAAAATGGTTTGCAATAGCAATCGCAATGCTGACTTCGTTCACTGCGAGTGCTGCACTCACCACAACCTACACTTGGGATATCCCAGGGTCAGTAGAATTCTATGTTGGCGGTAGTGGTGCTTCTTACAAGGTTGAGATACCAGCAGATGCTACAACGTATACTGCTGTAATCGACAATACTTTTGGTAGCACTTACGTTAAAGCTGCTCCAGGCTATTTCGTGTCGAAAGGTGTTGCTTCTAATGGTACTGAGATTAAACTCAACACTTATTCTATGGCACTCAAAGTCGACCAAAAAACTTACGACGGAGAAACAGTTCACATCATTGCTGAAAAAGTTGATTACGACGGCGAGCTCGAAATCAACCTTATCAATGGTCGCGACTATGTGACATACTCTCTCGAAGGTATGGGACGTGTTGACCAAAAGCTCAAAACTGGTATCAACAGAATTCCTTACAGCACAAAGTATGAAACTGGTATCAAGTTTACAGCTAAGAAGGATGCTAACTCTCCAGTTGACTGGTATATTAGGCAAAACGGCGTTGAAGTTGAGTGGAAAAACTCTTATGGTACACTCAAAATGAACAATCCATTGTTGTTTGAGAATGGTACTAACTTCGAAGTAAAATATAGCGATACTCCCGACCCAGAGCCTCTCGCTACAGCTATCGTTACTCTCGATTTCCAAAACGACTTGGCTAAGACTGCTCTTGAAATGATTTTCAACAAAACTCAAGGGAAGAGCATCTCTGCACGCGACCAATTCGAAGTAAATGTAGGCGACGCTGTTAATTTCTCATTCAACACTCTCGACTATACTGTCACTGTCAACGGCGAACAAGTGCCCGCTCCAACTGGCATCAACGAATACACAGTGAAAGGAATCACATTCACTAAAGATGCTACTGTAAGCATCAGCGCTGTTGAACGCGTATTCGGTACTGTTGACCTCACTTTCTATGCTAACACTGTCGACGGCCTCGTATTCACTGAAGGTACTGAAGGTGGTGAAGTAGTAAGCGCTGACCGCATTATTGCTACTGGCGCAACTACGAACTACACCTTTGGCAACGGCAAAGCAGCTACTCTCAACGAATATACGATTTCTGGCGTTAGCGAAAAAACGCCTAAAGTATTCGTAAATGCTGGTTATTCTCACTGGATTGAAGCAAGCGAACGCGGTACAGGCGATGCTGCTCAATCTTCTAACCTCATCGACAACAACGAGCCTCTCCACATATTAGTAAACGAAATCGTTCGCGATGCTGATTTGGTAGTGTTCGTTTATGTTGACAAAGCTACTGCAAGCATCGACGACGTGAAACTTTACGACAACAGAGGTATCTCTTATCCTCTCGTAGCTGGTTACAACGAATTCAAGATTGACCCCGATTTCTCTTCTACTTTCACTCCTGCGCTTATGTCTGACGCGTTGGTTGATGAAGCTCCTTCTTTCACCGTTTATATGAACGGCAACGCTGTTGCTCTCAACGATGAATCTCAGCAATACACTTGCTCAGTTGGTGGTAAGAGCGCGCTTATGCACCTCTTCGCTGGCGCTACTAAGTCGACTAAGACTATCACTGCCAACATCGCTGCTTCAGCTGCTTCAACTTCAGAAGTTGTTGTTGATCGTTTCCACGTGCTCAAAGACGGCCAGAGCGTGACTACATTCACTGGTTGCGAAGTTTCTGTAACTCCTGGCGACAACAAATACTTGCTCGACGAAGAAGTTCCCGAATTTGAAGGCGAAACTCACACTTTCAAGGCTTCTGATAACCACGTGATTTCTATCGGCGATTTCACTGTAATGACTGTTTCTCCCAACAACGAAAGTGTTGAAGAATTCACTCAGTTTGTTGTTCAATTCCCCAACGCTGCAACTGTAGTTAAGAACACTGATCCAAATTACCCTGAAGAGGTAATCTTCTATATGTCATGGGAATTTGAAACAGTAGCTTTGGAAGGTGCTGCAGTGCCTACTTTCAAGATTATCCCCAACAACGTTCCTACTACCTTTGGTAAATATGATTTCATCATCCCCGCAGGTTACTTCATCATCGACGGCGAAACTCCAAGCCCTGAATTTAAAGGCTCATTCAACCTCACTGGCGATGTAAATCTCGACGAACTCATTTCATTTGAACCTGGAGCTGCTAATGAAATCGCACTCGGCGAACTCTGGGGCTTCTCAATGTTCGCCGGTGGCCCTGAAGGTTACGAATACGACGTAAGAATTGTCAACCCCGACTCTTTCGGTGGAGCTGATAGCCCTGTATCTCTCAAGATGAACGGCGAAGCTATCGCTTACGGCTCACACTGGACATTGGTTAGAGAAACGGGTATGCCTAACATGGTGATGTGCGAAATCACTAACAAAGAAAATATCGAAGCTGGTACACTCTTCTTCCATGCTGATGAGGGTACATTCACTATCAATGGCGTTCCTTCACCCCTTATCAACGTTACTTGGACTATCACTGAGCCAACTGCTACTTATACTGTAACCCCCAACGGTCAGGCTATTGAAGTATTCGAAGGTCTTACAGCTAAATTCGAAGGTGCTACTAACGTAACTCTCAACACCGACGAATCTTATGGCGAAGAAATAATGCTTGTTGCTGCTGGCAACTCTTGGGCTGCTGCAAGTTTCAACGTAACAGCTATCGAAGGTCAGGATGCTCCTGCATTCCTCATCGTGCCTAACCAGATTCCTACTCAGATGACTTCTTACTCTTACACTATCCCCGAA
>JAGBWK010000076.1 GCA_017629835.1 Muribaculaceae bacterium
GCGCCCACGGAGCTATTGTTCACTACTCCGCTACCGAAGAGTCAAACGCCGATATTCGCCCCGAAAATCTGTTGCTAATCGACTCTGGCGCACAATATTTCGACGGAACTACCGACATTACGCGCACAATAACACTCGGCAACACTACGCCACAACAAAAAACTGATTTCACACTCGTGATGAAGGGCCACATTGCCATTGCAACCGCAATTTTCCCCGAAGGCACTCGCGGAGCTCAGCTCGATGCATTTGCTCGCATCAACCTTTGGAAACAAGGCTTAACCTACCTCCATGGCACAGGCCATGGCGTCGGACATTTCTTGAGCGTTCACGAAGGCCCTCAGAGCATCCGACTCAACGACGTGCCAACACCATTGATGCCCGGCATGGTAACCTCAAATGAGCCTGGAATCTACCGCGAAAACAGCCACGGCATACGCTGCGAAAACCTCGTACTGACCGTTCCCGCATTCGAAACCGAGTTCGGCAAATTCTATAAGTTTGAAACCCTCACTCTATTCCCATTCGACCGCAACCTGTTCGACCTCAGCTTGATGTCGGTTGAAGAAATCCGCTGGGTCGACAACTACCACCAGACAGTCTACGCCCGTCTCAGCCCATACCTGAACGACGACGAACAGCGCTGGCTGCGCAACAAAACCCTTCCATTAGGGTAATTCACTCCTATCATAAACAAAACTCCACAAAATCGATATGCCACTCATAATCCCCGTAAGAGGTTTCGACCCACAAATAGGCAAAAACTGTTTCCTCGCTGAAAATGCCGTAATTATTGGCGACGTCGTTATCGGCGACGACTGCTCCGTATGGTTCAACACTGTGTTGCGCGGCGACGTCAACTCCATACGAATTGGCAACTGCGTCAACATACAAGACGGTTCAGTGCTCCACACACTATATCAGAAATCGACAATCGAAATTGGCGACCACGTTTCGATAGGACACAACGTCACCCTTCACGGTTGCAAAATTCAGGACTATGCACTCATAGGCATGGGAGCTGTAGTGATGGACGATGCCGTAGTTGGTCAAGGTGCTATCGTAGCCGCTGGCTCAGTAGTGCTATCACGCACACAGATTGGACCTAACGAACTGTGGGGCGGTGCTCCCGCCAAGTTCATCAAAATGGTTGAGCCCGAAAAAGCCCGCGAAATGAACATCAAAATCGCCCACAACTACCTCATGTACTCAAAGTGGTACACCGACCCCGACCAACCAACCGAATAACCACCAATCCCCACTCTATGCACTCGTGCAAATTCCAATGAAAAGGGGCGATTTTGTGCAATGAAGAAAATTTTGTAACTTTGTGGCGAAATTATTACCCGAGTTAGGAGGTGTCTAAAAGATAAATAGCTGAAAGTAAAATATAATGTCTGTAAGTTTCGCTAAAAAATTTTGAAATTAGCGAAACAATCACTAATTTTGCACCCGCAAATTATCGTGGCTCAACCTTATAATTCGGTAGGCCGCACCAAAGACATCAAAACAAGATAATAATTTTTAAACAATCAACTTAATATGATCATCGTTCAAGTAAAAGAAGGCGAAAACATCGAAAAAGCCCTCAAAAAATTCAAACGTAAATTTGAAAAGACTGGCATCGTTAAAGAACTTCGTAGCCGTCAAGCATTCGAAAAACCCTCTGTAGCTAACCGCAAAAAAATGATGAAAGCGGTTTACGTTAACAAACTTCGCACTACAGAAGAATAATTTTTTTGCAAAAGAATTTGCATATTCGAAAATAAAGACTTAATTTGCGGAAAATTCTTCCGCAATGAAGTTGATAGATTCGTTTTTGACATACATACGGTGTGAACTGAATTATTCGGTTCACACCGTTTCGTCATATTCCTACGACTTACATCAATTCCTCAGCTTCATCTCACCTGCTGATAGCGTGCAGTTTGACCCTAAGCTCGTCACTGCATCCGACATCAGAGCGTGGGTTGCAGCCTGCTCCCGTCAGGGCAACTCGCGACGCACAATCCACCGAAAGGTGCAGAGTCTGCGCGCTTTCTACCATTATCTGAATCGTATTGACGAAGCCGCCGACAATCCTGCTGCCGAAGTCACCCTCGCTCGAGCCCCAGGTCGACTGCCCGTAGTCATCCGCGAAGAGGAAACCAACCAGATGCTCGACCACGATTTCGACCGCACCGACCTCATCGCCTACCGCAACCACCTTATAGTATTGCTGATTTACACAACCGGACTGCGCCGCGCCGAAGTAGTAGCGCTCCGCAACGCCGACATCGACCTAAATCGCAATGAACTAAAAGTGCTCGGAAAGCGTAATAAGGAGAGAGTAATACCTTTCGGCGAAGAACTCCGACAAGCCATAATCGACTATCGCCAACTCCGCCAAGATGCTGGAATTGACGAAGCCGAACACCTGTTGACCCGACCGAATGGGCTGCCTCTCTACCCTAAGATAGTGCACGACGTCGTGACCAAAACATTGGCCGACAACGTCCACGCAACCCGCCACAGCCCCCACGTGCTGCGACACTCATTTGCCACTGATATGCTCAACAATGGCGCCGACCTAAATGCAGTGCAACAGCTATTGGGACACAACTCATTATCTACGACACAGATATATACCCATATATCATACCGAGACCTCAAACAAAATTATCAACTCGCACATCCACGTGCACAAAAAACAAATTGATATGGAAGTACGTATTCAAGCTATCCACTTCGACATCTCGGAGAAACTAACAGCATTCATCAACAAGAAAGCTGAGCGCCTTGCCCGCCACCACGAAGCGGTTTCTACCCTCGAGGCTATACTCAAAGTAGTGAAGCCCGAAAGTGCTATGAACAAAGAAGTTACAATCCGCGTTGTTGCTCCTCAGCAGCCAGAGATTGCAGCGTCGAAAACAGCCGACTCATTCGAAGAAGCTGTCGACCTCGCTCTCGAAGCTATCGACCGTCAGCTCGCAAAACGCAAGGACCAAAAATAATCATTCAACCCCTATCGGCTTAAACATTTAACCAACCCAACCTCGCAACCTCTGTGAGGAAGTAAAAACCACTAACGGCGCGGCATCCCCGCGCCGTTACTCATTCATGCCCATTCCGCGCCATTTTCAGTCCAACACCAACCCAATTAAAATTCCAAAGCCATAGCCTTGCAGACTATCATCTCTGGCATTTTTCGATAATTTAGGATTTTTTAATTGCGTGAGCCATTGAACTTTGCA
Source organism: Muribaculaceae bacterium (assembly GCA_017629835.1). Classification (GTDB taxonomy): domain Bacteria; phylum Bacteroidota; class Bacteroidia; order Bacteroidales; family Muribaculaceae; genus JAGBWK01. The sequence goes on from JAGBWK010000076.1 coordinate 3,234, forward strand.
TAATTATTTATACCTTTGTATCGGAAAAATTTTGGCACATCAATAGCCTCGAATCTAATAAACGGAAGGCATTACCCTTCATTATCATATGAATTTCAATCTCACACCTTCATTAATATCACTATTTGCTGCTCTATGCATTGGTTTTGCAGTAGAGGCGCAGGAGTTGCAACCAACACCAACACAAACTCCTGAGCAACCGACTTATCAGCTTCCGGGTGCTCACGCCGATTCTCACCAAGAACTCATTGCAGGCCAAGTAAACATCGGAAAGCAAATCAAAGTTGACGCAACAATCGACTTTATCAACAACATTTTCGAGCCCGAAGAGGAGCCCGAAATGGATATCTACACCGAAGGTTGGGATTCAGGCCAAGTCAACCCATACGTTGGTATGGATGTGCCTGACACTCAAGACATCGACGTTTCGCGCTTCTGTATGCCTCACCCAGGATACGTTACATCTAACTACGGCTACCGCAAACGTTACCGCCGTCAGCACAAAGGCATCGACATCAAAGTTTACACTGGCGACACTATCCGCTCTGCATTCGACGGCCGCGTTCGACTCACTAAATACGAACGCCGCGGCTACGGCTACTACGTGATTGTACGCCATACAAATGGTCTCGAAACCGTCTACGGCCACTTATCTAAATTCCTCGTTGAACCCGACCAATACGTCAAAGCTGGCGAGCCAATCGCGCTCGGTGGCAACACTGGCCGTTCTACTGGCTCACACCTCCACTTGGAAACTCGCTACATGGGCTACGCAATCAACCCCGCAGCGATATTCGACTTTGCAAACCAAACCGTTCACACCGATATATACACCTTCACAAAGGACACATACACGAAGGCTCGCAACTACGACCCTGCAGCCAACAGCGAATACGCCAAAGCATGGCGTGCCGCCAACCCACGTCCTACACACGAAGTGGCATCGGCATCAAGCAGTAGCGGTGGTTCATCCGTCTATCGCGTGCGCAAGGGCGACACACTCAGCCGTATCGCATCGCGCAATGGCGTCAGCGTCCGACAAATTTGCCGCCTCAATGGCATAACCACCAAATCAACCCTCCGCATCGGCCAGCGTCTCAAACTCCGCTAAGGCAACTGAGTAGCCGACGCTATCAACCCCTCAAAAATTCAAAGCCCCAATCCCTCGAACATTCGACTAATCGAGTATTCGAGCATTCGAGTATTTGAATATTCGATTGTTCGAACAATCGAGCGTTCAAGCAATCGAAATTAAGAAATTAGGGAGAAGTCGATTTTGCGGTCGAAGATTGCCGAAAGCATTAAGGAGGTAATGCGATGAGAAGGCAACGAGATATCTGGGTCGGAATCAAGAAATTCGTCGGCAGCATCGCGCGCCAACTGCACGATTTGCCCGTCAGTGGCGAGATTAGCAATGTTGAGATTAAACGCAATGCCACTCTGCATTGTGCCCTCGAGGTCGCCGGGACCGCGCATTTTTAGGTCAGCCTCAGCGATAATGAAGCCGTCGGTTGTCGACGTCATCAACTCCAATCGTTGACGTGTTTCGCGTGCTATTTCGTGCTTTGTCATCAGAATGCAGTAGCTCTGCCCTTCGCCTCGACCGACACGTCCACGCAATTGGTGCAACTGCGACAATCCGAAGCGCTCGGCATTCTCTATCACCATTGTCGTTGCATTTGGCACATTCACGCCAACCTCAATCACGGTAGTCGACACCAAAATATCAGCCTCGTGATTGACAAACAATCCCATTTGATAATCCTTTTGCTGCGGCTTCATCTTCCCATGAACAAAAGCCACGCGATAGCTGGGGAATGTTTCCTTGATTGTCTCATACCCCTCCTCCAAGCTCTTCAAATCGAGCTTTTCATTCTCTTGAATCAGTGGATAGACGATGTAAGCCTGCCGCCCGGCACGCAACTGTGCGCCAATCGACTGATACACCTCAAATCGGCGATCCTCATATCGCAACAACGTCTGTATCGGCTTGCGCCCAGGAGGCAATTCATCGATTACCGACACATCGAGGTCGCCATAAACAGTCATCGCCAATGTGCGTGGAATTGGAGTTGCTGTCATCACCAACACGTGAGGCGGAACGCTGTTCTTTGCCCATAGGCGTGCTCGTTGAACAACGCCAAATCGGTGTTGCTCGTCGATAACAACAAATCCAAGATTGCGGAATTGCACGCGGTCCTCTATCACCGCATGAGTTCCCACAAGAATATGCAGAGAGCCGTCCTTTAGCTGCTCATCAATTATGTCGCGTTGTTTTTTGCGAGTTGAACCTGTCAAAAGTTTCACATTCACGCCTATTGGAGCTACAAGTTTCGACAACGTCTCATAATGCTGAGTAGCAAGGATTTCGGTCGGAGCCATTAAGCAAGCCTGCGTGCCATTATCGAGCGCGATGAGCATACACAGCAGCGCAACCAACGTCTTACCGCTACCAACATCGCCCTGAAGCAGTCGATTCATCTGTCGGCCAGTAGCCATATCGGCACGAATCTCCTTAATAACCTTCTTCTGCGCGCCAGTCAGCTCGAAAGGCAATTGGTCGTGATAAAACGAATTGAAAAACCTGCCAATTCGCGGAAATTTCACCCCATTGAGCACCCTTGAACGACGCCGACTATAGCGCTGAATATTAAGCTGCAAGAAAAACAGTTCCTCAAACTTCAAGCGAAAACGCGCTTTGTCGAGGTCATCTTTCGACTGCGGATTATGAATAATTTTAATAGCTTCCAATGCCCCAATCAAGCGATAACGCTCAATGATTTCGGCTGGCAATGGGTCATTAACCGTACGCAAATTCGAAAGCAGTGTCTGCACATAGGTGAAAATCGTACGCGAATTTATCGAATTATTACGCAGCTTCTCAGTCAGCGGATAGACACCTCGCATCCCTTTTACTGCCGAAACCGACGTCGTAGTATCAACTTCGGGATGCACCATGCTCCACCTCCCATTGAATTGCGTCGGTTTGCCAAACAGGATGTATTCGTTGCCTACCTGATAGAGATTCGTAATCTCGCGTATGCGATTAAACCAAACCACCTCCATAGTTGCCGAGCCGTCGGAAAAGAGTCCGACGCGACGACGTTTCGCCCCTTCGCCCTGCGTGGTAAAAGTGACGAAGCGCCCCTTGAGTTGCACATAAGGCATATCGCCGCTGAGGTCAGCGACACGATAGATTTGCGAACGGTCGAGATAATGATTCGGGAAGTGGTGAAGAAGGTCGTAATAAGTCTTTATGCCCAACTCTTTGTCGAGAAGTTCGGCTCGTTTGGGACCAATCCCTTTAAGATACTTTATGTCGGTACGCAACAGCGAATTCATTACAAACTCTTCTGATTGTGAAGCAACGTCTCAGCGATAGCAAGATCGAGCGGATTTGTGACTTTGATGTTTGTCGGCTCACCTTGCGATAATGCAATATTCTTCACTCCAGCAGCCTCCATTACGGATGCGTCGTCGGTAAGTCCTTCTGCGAGATAACCATTCTCAGCAACATCGCGATAAGCCTCAAGCAATGGGTTGAGATAGAAAGTCTGGGGTGTTTGCACTGCCACGTAGCGGCTACGTTCCACCGCTACCGAACTTTCGTCGCCAGCCAACTGACGCAGCGAGTCAGTTACTGGAACAACTGGAATCACACCATCAACCTGCTGCGGAATCACGGTCATATTGCGAAGAAATTCAACCGAAGCGAGCGGACGAGCGCCGTCGTGAATCATTACCACAGCCTCATCATCGCACTCCGAAGCGATTGCCTCCAACGCATTATGCACCGACTCCAATCGGGTCGCACCCCCATACACGAGAGTCGGAGACTCAAATCCATGCTCAAGACACAATTCAAGCCAAAAGTCAGCCATTGTGGCATCTACCACAAGCACTACATTGTCGACACCAACGGCCGACGCCATACGCTCTACTGTGGTCATAAGCAGTGGGCGACCACCAAGATTGCAGAACTGTTTAGGCATCCCAGCACCAAAGCGTGAGCCCTTTCCTGCTGCCACTATCACTGCGTAAGTCTTCATATACCAGTATCCTTAGTAGGTCAAAACATCCGACATCGAATTGAGAAAATACAGTGCAGATTATCAATCGAAAGCTCCTTCGAAGCCCTCTACAACCTCTGGCTCTTCAAATTCGCCAAAAGTTTCACCCTCGCACAAGTCGATAAATTCGGGGATTGTGAATGTCGACGACTCTTTGTAAGGCAAAGTTGGGTCATCATACACTTTACGCATAAATTTGCCGTAGATTGGCAACGCCATTGAAGCACCCTGACCATTAGCCATTGAGTTGAAGTGGATGTAACGCTCTTCGCCACCTACCCACACGCCCGACACGAGTTCTGGCGTAAAGCCCATAAACCAACCGTCGGAGTTTGAGTTGGTAGTACCAGTTTTACCACCCATTTGAGCCGTAATATTAAATGGTGCACGGCGCAAGCGGTTACCAGTACCAGAATCGACCACATTGAGCAGCATTGAGAGTGTCCTATAATAGCCCAATTCGCTGAGCACCTCAGTGTGGTGTGTATTGAATTCATCAAGAATATTGCCGTTGGAATCTGCTATTGCGGTGACAAACACTGGGTTGGCGCGCATACCCTTATTGGCAAAAGTGGTGTATGCACCAACCATTTCCTTAACTGAAACGTCGCAAGGGCCAAGACAGAGCGACATCACAGCATCGATATGATTTGTAATACCGAAGCTATGCATATAGCGCACGAGCGTCTGCGGCTTCAGTACCTCCATTAGTCGGGCTGAAATCCAGTTGTTTGAATTGGTCAACGCCCAACTCAAAGTAACCATTTCACCGACGCGTGCTGTTCCTGAATTGCGGGGCGACCATGGGCGACCAAGCTCATCGATGATAGTAGGCTGCTCGTTAAGGAATTCGTCGCATGGCGTGAAGCCCTCATCCATAGCATAAGAATAGAGGAATGGCTTAATCGTCGAGCCAATCTGACGACGTCCAGTCGAAACCATATCATACTGGAAGTAGCGGAAATTAGGTCCACCAACATAGGCGCGAACGCGACCCGTCTTAGGCTCCATCGACATAAAACCAGTGCGCAGATAGTGCTTATGATACAGAATTGAATCGCGTGGAGTCAGAATTGTATCAACTGGGCCATCGTAGGAGAACACCACCATATCGGTCTTTGTATTGAACGCCTCATTGATTTCATCCTCTGAGCATCCTGCCTTTTTCATAATGCGATAACGGTCGCTCTGACGAATGGCAGTATTGATCAGTCGCTCTAGTTGAGCGCTCGACAGCTCCTCGCGGTCGGTAGTGTAAGGTGCACCCCTCACGCCACGCTTTTCGCGGAAGAATTTCTTCTGTAAATCTTTCATATGCGACTCAACAGCCTCTTCGGCATAGCGCTGCATACGAGCATCTATCGTTGTGTAAATCTTCAAGCCGTCGCTGTAGATATCATATTTTGAGCCGTCAGGCTTAGGATTTTTCTCAATCCAGCCATAGAGTTTGTCATCCTCCCACGCAATAGAATCGTCGACATACTTTTGAGCTTCCCACTCGAAATAGTCGGAGCGTTTCGGCTTCTTAGCAGTCAACATTCGGCGCAATTCTTCGCGGAAATATGGTGCAAGGCCCTCTTTGTGGTCAACGCGGTGAAAGTCAAGAGTGAGCGGCAACTGCTTCAAGGAGTCAGCTTCGCTATTGGTCAGATAGTCAGCTTTAGTCATCTGATCCAATACTATATTGCGGCGATTAAGTGTTCGCTCTGGCTTACGCACAGGATTGTAGTACGACGGATTTTTCACCATACCCACAAGCATTGCAGCCTCCTCAACGCTCAAGTCTTTAGCTTCTTTGTTGAAATAAACCTTAGCCGCTGATTGAATACCCACTGCATTATACAAAAAGTCAAACTGATTGAGATACATCTTTATGATTTCCTCTTTGGAATAAAGACGTTCAAGCTTCACAGCTATCATCCATTCAACTGGCTTCTGCACAATGCGTTGCATAAGTCCGCGCGAATTGGGCGAATAAAGCTGCTTTGCAAGCTGCTGAGTGATAGTTGAGCCACCACCTGCATTCTTATTGCGCATCAACACTGTTTTGCCAATCACACGAATAAGCGCGCGAAAGTCAATGCCTGAGTGACTTTCATATCTGACATCTTCGGTTGCAATCAGCGCATCAATCACGTTTTGTGAAATGTCGGTGTAGTCGGCATAAACGCGGTTGCCAGTATTTCGGAAATAGCGACCCATTTCCTCGCCGTCGGCAGTGTAAATCACTGTAGCAAACTTATCGGTTGGATTCTTCAATTGCTCCAAGTCGGGCATATAGCCAATCCACCCGTTGTAAATCATCATAAAGAAGAGTATCAGCGATGCGAATCCACCAAGGAAGATTATCCACATCCACTTAATAATCTTGCGGTTGCGTGCTCTACGCGCAGGAGTTTTACCATTTGTTGACCCGCCAGTGCCGTTAGAGCCGTTAGCATTTATATTGTTGTCCATTTGCTTATAGATTTTCTAATTTTTCTTAATCAATTTTCCGTTAATCCACAGCATTACAACGACCAAAAACATCGATGCGACGCGCAGACTACTTCAACTTACAAAGATAATGATTTTTTCGTTAAGTACACGAAATTTACTGGCGAGAAAATATGCGATTTATTATTTGCGCTATCGCACCGTCGCCTGTCACGTTGCAAGCGGTACCAAAGCTATCCATTCCTATATAAAGCGCTATCATCAATGCGTTGTCGGCCTCACTGAATCCGAGCATCGAGCTTAGCAAGCCCAACGACGCCATAATTGCTCCACCGGGCACCCCGGGCGCTGCGACTATTGTAACACCCAACATGCAAATAAATCCTGCAAACATAGCGAAATCATACGCCATGCCATTGCAGATCATCAGAGCCAATGCACACGCTACGATTTTCAGCGTGCTGCCACTCATGTGGATTGTTGCACATAGTGGGATAACGAATCCTGCAACATCCTCATTTACACCACATTTAATACTCTGTCGGAGCGTAATAGGGATAGTTGCTGCCGACGACTGTGTGCCCAACGCTGTGAAATAGGCTGGCATCATCGTAGCAAGCGACTTGAACGGATTCTTGCCACTGAACAGCGACGCAATGCAAAACTGAAAAACCAGTATTCCGATATGCAATGCGAAAATCACAAGAATAATTTTGGCAAAAGTGTAGAGTATATCCCCTACCTGTCCCGATATGGTCATATTGAGGAATATGCCGAAGATATAGATTGGCAACAGCGGTATTACTACTCGCGAAATAACGAGCTGAATGATGTTGCGAAAGTCGTTCAACACGTTGCGCAGGGTCGAGGTCGACAATTTCGTGCATCCAAGCCCCAACGTGAACGCCAATACAAGCGCCGTCATCACATTCATCAACGCTGGAATCGAAACCTTAAAATATGGCGTCAGCGAATTATCCTGTGCCACATTGCCCGATGCGTCGGTGCTCGAAATAAGGTGTGGGAAGGAAGCTTCGCTCACCAAATAGGACGAAAATCCCGCCAACAAAGTCATCCCATAAGCAATCAATGCGGTAACCAACAGCATTTTTCCTGCACGAGAGCCAATATCCGCAATTGCTGGAGCCACAAACCCAATGATAATCAGTGGAATAAAAAACTCAAGCAGTTCGCTGAACACAACATTGAATGTTATGAAAACACGAGAAAGCCAATCGGGAAATATCATTCCTGCGCCGATGCCGAGAATTATGGCTATTATTATCAGTACAAGCAGATTGAGTTTGGGGAATTTCATGGATTCTTTCAAAGGTATTTCGTGGATTATTATTGCTACAAAGTTTTAATGAAACAAAACTACTAAAAAAAATAGTCATTGCAAAATCAAACGCTGAAATTACATCGCAGATTGAAGCGTAAATTGGATATTATTTCGTAAATTTGCAACTTGTTATGGCTACGACACGGCACGCAACTGTCATCAGACTTCTACAACGATGCCTATCGACGCTACAGCGCCTTTGCTATTGCAGATTGTGCGACGCAGTCGAAGCCCCATAAACCAATCAAAGATGAATAAAATCGTAGAAAAACAGCATTTCTCTGAAAATGTAGTCAAATTAGTAGTCGAAGCGCCAATGATTGCAAAAGCGCGTCGCCCGGGACATTTCGTCATCGTTATCGCCGACGAAAAGGGAGAACGCATACCATTGACCATTGCCGACTCCGACATCCAACGTGGCACTATTACCCTCGTTATCCAAGCCATTGGCGACTCAACTAAGAAAATTTGCTCACTCAATGTTGGCGACTCTCTACTCGACGTAGTCGGTCCGTTGGGTCGCGCAACCAAAATAGAAAACTACGGCACTGTGGTTTGCTGCGGTGGTGGTGTTGGCGTAGCTCCGCTGCTCCCAATCATCAAAGCTATGAAGCAAGCTGGCAACCGTGTGATTTCTGTGCTCGCTGCTCGCACCAAGGACCTTATCATCCTCGAAGAGCAGGTAGCTGAATATTCCGACGAGGTTATCATCATGACCGACGACGGCAGCTACGGCACTAAAGGACTTATAACCAATGGCGTAGAAAGCGTAATCCAACGCGAGAAAGTCGACCTCGTGGTTACTATCGGCCCAGCCATCATGATGAAATTCGTATCGCTGCTGACCAAGAAATACGAAGTGCCCACAATGGCATCGCTCAACACTATTATGGTCGACGGCACTGGTATGTGTGGTGCTTGCCGCGTCACCGTAGGAGGAAAAACTCGCTTCGTGTGTGTCGACGGCCCTGAGTTCGACGCTCACCAAGTCGATTTCGACGAAATGCTCATGCGCTTGCGCTCCTACAACTAATCCCTCATCCTACACATCGAGCCTCGTAGCTGGCTCGTACCAAGTAGCAACATTATTCCAAACGAAAGTTCATTACAATGTCAACTATATCACCTCGCGACGCTCAATGGCGTCAAGAATTGCGCGACGCAATGTCAGCCAAAGAGCGCACTGCAATTCCACGCGCTAAAATGCCGGAACTCGACCCTGCATACCGCATCACTTGCAACGAAGAAGTCAACCAAGGACTCAACGAGGAGCAAGCCGTTGTCGAAGCCACTCGATGCCTCGACTGCCCCGACCCTCAGTGCGTCACTGGTTGCCCTGTCAATATCAACATCCCTGGATTTATCAAAAACATCCAGCGTGGCAATTTCATCGAAGCCGCTGCCGTACTTAAAGAAACGAGCGCACTCCCAGCCGTTTGTGGTCGCGTATGCCCACAGGAAAAGCAGTGCGAATCGAAGTGCATCTATCATAAGATGAAGAAGCAGCCCGTAGCTATTGGCTACCTCGAACGCTTCGCTGCCGACCGCGAACAGCAGTCGGAAGTCAAAGCTCGCCCAGCTATGGCTCCTCGCAACGGCAAGCGCGTAGCAGTCGTTGGTTCAGGTCCTGCAGGGCTGTCGTTTGCTGGCGACATGATTAAGCTCGGCTACGATGTGACTGTCTACGAAGCGCTCCACCAGATTGGTGGCGTACTTAAATATGGCATCCCCGAATTCCGCTTACCCAACGCCGTTGTCGACGTTGAAATCAACGCATTGGCTGATATGGGTGTGAAATTCGTAAAAGACTGCGTCATCGGCAAAACCCTCAGCCGCGAGGACCTTATGACTGAAGGATTCGACGGCATTTTCGTAGCTTCAGGTGCAGGTCTGCCTCGCTTTATGGGCATCCCCGGCGAAAACCTCATCAACGTGCTCTCTTCCAACGAATACCTCACTCGCATCAACCTTATGTGCGCAGGTCGAGGTGGCGCTACCCCAGTTCCTATGGGCAAACGCATAGCCGTTATCGGTGGTGGCAACACTGCTATGGACTCTGTCAGAACTGCTCGCCGCATGGGCGCTGAGCACGCAATGATTGTCTATCGTCGCAGCGAAGCCGAAATGCCAGCACGCCTCGAAGAGGTGAAGCACGCCAAAGAGGAGGGAGTAGAATTCATGAATCTCTGCAACCCTATCGAATACATTGGCGACGAAAATGGCCGCGTCAAAGCTATGCGCATTCAGCGCATGGAGCTTGGCGAGCCCGACGCTTCTGGTCGCCGCACTCCAATTGAAATCCCTGGCGCAATCGAGGAAATCGAAGTCGATGTAGTAATCGTCAGCGTAGGTGTGTCGCCCAACCCACTCATTCCCAACTCGTTCGAAGGGCTCGACGTAACGCGCAAAGGCACTCTCGAAGTCGACGAAACATTGCTCACATCCATTCCTAATATGTATGCTGGCGGCGACATCGTTCGCGGTGGCGCTACAGTAATCCTCGCAATGGGCGACGGCCGCAACGCCGCTGCCGCTATGCACCAAAAGCTCAGCTGCTAATCCCCCCTAACATCATCCGACAAATATTAACAACCACTATACAAAACGATGAATCTCAACGAACTGACTGCAATCTCCCCTATCGACGGTCGCTATCGTGGCAAAACCGAAGCTCTCGATTACTATTTCTCAGAATACGCGTTGATTCGCTACCGTGTTCGAGTTGAAATCGAATACTTTATCGCACTCTGCTCTATCCCTCTGCCTCAACTCGAAGGCGTCGACGAGGGTTTATTCCCAGCTTTGCGCGACATTTACACCGATTTCACCGTCGAAGATGCCGCTCGCATCAAGGAAATCGAATCTGTTACTAACCACGACGTTAAAGCCGTTGAATATTTCATCAAAGAACGCTTCGACGCGCTCGGACTCGAACAATACAAGGAGTTCATCCATTTCGGCTTGACCTCGCAGGACATCAACAACACTTCTGTGCCAATGTCAATCAGCGAAGCTATTGCCGACGTCTATCGCCCAGCGCTCGTTGAGCTTATCGAAAAGCTCGAAGCTCTTGCCGACGAATGGGCCGACATACCTATGCTCGCCAAAACCCACGGCCAGCCTGCATCGCCCACACGCCTTGGCAAAGAGGTCAGAGTGTTCTCCTACCGACTCCGCACTCAGTTGGCTTCGCTCGACTCTGTGTGCATCAGCGGTAAATTCGGTGGCGCAACTGGCAATTTCAATGCCCACTTGACTGCATATCCCGAAATCGATTGGCAAGCATTCGCAGCATCTTTCTTGCGCGACAACCTCGGCATCGAACGCGAACAATACACCACTCAAATCTCCAACTACGACAACATGGCGGCTCTGTTCGACGCCATGCGACGCATCAACACTATCCTGCTCGACCTCGACCGCGACTTCTGGCTCTACATCTCAATGGAGTACTTCAAACAGAAAATCAAAGCTGGCGAAGTTGGCTCTTCTGCTATGCCCCACAAAGTCAACCCTATCGACTTCGAAAACTCTGAAGGCAACATCGGCATCGCCAACGCTGTACTCGCTCACTTAGCTTCAAAGCTCCCCGTTTCACGCTTGCAACGCGACTTGACCGACTCAACCGTGCTCCGCAATGTTGGCGTTCCAATGGGTCACATGATGATTGCCGTTGCTTCTACGCTCAAAGGTCTTAACAAACTCATCCTCAACCGCGAAGCTATCGACCGCGACCTCGACGCTATGTGGAACGTCGTAGCCGAAGGCATCCAAACAATCCTCCGCCGCGAAGGTTATCCAAAACCCTACGAGACACTCAAACAGCTCACTCGCACCAACACCACCGTAACTGCCGAAAGCATCGCCGTGTTCATCGACACCCTCGATGTCAGCCCCGAAGTGCGCGAAGAGCTTCACCGCCTATCACCCTCAACCTACGTCGGCTATTAATCCCTCGAAACCATTGCGCCCATAGCGCATCCCTCCTATTATATAATAAAGGAGTTGTGTCACTCTCGCGACGCAACTCCTTCGTTATTTGTCGAGATTATTCTAATGGTCAAGGCTGCCGTAGCTTCTTCGAGGGATGAGATTTGAAACCACGGAGACAAAATTACATACAGTCAAAAGACCATTTCATACATTATCGCCGATTTTATTTTCTATTTTCGCTATGTTGACGTAAATTTGCCATACAAAGAAAGAGAATGAGAAGACAATTATTAATATCAACATCTACTGACTTAGTTCGCATTGCCCCGGAAAAGATAGTCTACATCTCTTCCGACGGCAACTATTCCACCTTGGTGCAAACCGACGGAGAGATGCGAATGTTATCCTACCAATTAGGTCAGATAGAACGAATGATTGCTTCGCAACTCGGCATCGAAGGAAGCATTTTTATTCGAATTGGGAAAAGTCTGATTATTAATCGTTCCTACATCTACTACATCAATGTACCTAAGCAAAAGCTGATACTTTCTGATGTAGAGAGTTTTAACCACACCGTCTCTGCTTCAAAAGAGGCGTTAAAACAATTGAAGGAACTAATTGAAAAAGAAGGCAAATAGTTATGAAAGAGATAAACGAAAACCCCAATAAAAAGAAAAACGAAATCGACGAAATTCGCGACGACGAAATCCGTGTTATATCCGACAATTCGTCGAAAATGCGATTCAGCAAAGCTTTAGGAATTCACAAATCAATGTCCGACATACACTGCGATTATGACATTGATTGCGAACTATACAATGATTGCAAACAAGATTGTGAAGAGCCAAAACCGTCGGAAGGGATGCCCACACCACCACAAGATGCAGGGCCTAACATGCCCAAGTCCAAACCACCACACGATGAATTTGGTGATAAGCCTACGCCACCCTCTCGAGGTTGCTTCTGGATATTTATAATCATCGCGGCAGCACTGGTATTTGCGATAGTAAAATTCTGTAGCAACGACAAAATCGACCATCTTATATCTGACGGAGAAGAACAGGTTGAGGCTACCGAACCTATAGAGGAAGAAATGCCCAAAGAGATTGAAAATCCGCAATGGATTGGCACCCAAGTTGATTCATTGACTCAAGGCTACACCGAATTCCGCGACACAATCATCAACGACATCCCCCTACGCCTCTACATTCCCCACAACGCAACACCGGAACTACACGTTGGCAAACTCAACAAAAACGACACCACAATAGTGTATATATCCCAAGCGGCCGACGTCAGAGCCGACAATGGCGGCATCGTTGGAGCATTCGTTTTGAAAGGGAAACCATTAGCATGGGGTCTATCCAAGAAAGGCTATTGCGCTGCTATCGGCGACAAAATAACTATTGGAGTAGCCGACAACTCGCCGATGTTCGAAGAAGCCACAACGAAAGAGGGCTACTTCTTCCGACAATATCCATTGGTTAAGAATGGCAGAATAGTAGAAAACGAGCCCAAAGGCAAATCAGTCCGCCGAGGCTTATGCGACCGCCAAGGCGAAATATTCATAGTCGAATCGCTCACTCGCGAATCATTCCACGACTTCTCACAAGCACTCGTCGACTTAGGCGTTGACCAAGCAATCTATTTAGTCGGCTCCACTGGCTACGGTTGGGCTGTCGACAAAGAGAACCAAACGCACGAAATTGGCGAAGAAGTATTTACCGACCGACGACGAATGCACAAAAACACAAACTACATCCTATGGCGCCGAAAATAACCCCCACCCCTATCTCTTTATTTAATTCCTTTTTGATGTAATTCTCACTAAGCATTCATTTCATACAGCGCATAAATGATTTCGTACAGTCGTGCTAAAAAAGTTCGATTGTACGATTTCTTTTTTTGATATTTGCATCATAAATATCAAAAAATCAAAATGAAACGTCTATTTAACATTTCCTTAAGCCTTCTTGCGCTCGCCCTATGCGCAAGTTGTGAAAGTGGGAGCAAACATTCATCATCCGCTTGTCCGGAAGCAACAAAGGGCAATTCGATTTACCATTGGAAAGGCACTTTCGACCTCGACTCAACCGAAATCGACTTTATCCACAAACATCAGATTGAACGACTCTACTTGAGAATGTTTGATGTTGCCACTGAGCAAAACTACGAGTTAGGCGGGCTCGACATTGTGCCAATTGCTACCACTAAGTTCATTTCTGACATACCCGACAACGTGGAGATTGTCCCGGTTACTTACATCACAATCGGTGCTCTGCGCGCTATAACCGACAAGGAGGAAGAATATGCCTACCTCATTTCCGAAAGGCTTTTAGCGATGAGTTCCTACAACAATTGTGGCACGATTCGTGAAGTGCAACTCGATTGCGACTGGACTAAATCGACAAAAGACACCTATACCAAGCTCTGTCAAACCGTAAAGAACGAATTAAAATCTCAGAATATCGATTTAAGCATTACAGTGCGCCTACATCAACTGAATGAAACGCCACCCCCTGCCGACCGAGGTGTGTTGATGCTTTACAACACTGGCGCAATCAAAAATCCCGCTACCAAAAACTCAATCTTAGACATCGCCGACGCCAAACCTTACTTACGAAAAACAAAGTATCCTATTCCATTGGACTACGCCTATCCGGCATTTGGCTGGGGCGTAAAATTTGAATACAACGAATTTGCTTGCATCGTTTCAGAGAACGACTCCACCTCAGAAGCCTGCACTAAAATCAGATACGAGCGCCCTACTTCCGCCGAAATCATTGAAATAAAACAGCTTGTCGAAAAGAAAATAGGCAAGCCCAATCGAGGAAATATTCTCTATCATTTAGATGACTCACAACTTAAAAACTACACCGACGATGAAATCAGCACGATACTTTCTATTTAGTCTTTTCTTCCTTAGCGTTGCCTACGAAGCCGCTGCATGCATTGGAAGTTGGTATACTCCCATAGGTTACAACATGTATCGCGTCTACGAATCCGATGAAGACCCGTCGGAAATCATTTCTGGAACAGGAGCAGAATACTACTACGACGAATACAAGAATTGCGAAGCATGGCAAAAGCTAACGCATCACTACCCTTCAATCGCCGACATCCACTATGTAGTCTACAAGATGCCTTTAGAAGAATTGGAGCGCGCCCGCAACAATCCCGATGAAACCTATGAAAATGAATTTTTGGAGCATATTACAAAATACGATGAAGAAATTCTCGACTTTCTCCTATTGGCGAAAACTAATCAATTCATTCGATTCAAGCACAATTCGCGCTGGTATTACCCCTCGATGAAGACAGGTGCTTGTATGAGTCTTGAAGAGGTTGCCGAGAAAGCGCTGTCGAACAAAACAGCATGGCTTCGCGATAGATATCTCCTTCAAGCTATCAGAGCACTATTCACATTAAAACAATACGACCGGTGTATCCAACTTTGGGATTCAGAAGTCGCGCTACTCCCCAAAGAGAACCTGATGCGCCAACACATTGAGCCATATATCGCTGGCGCTCAATTGCGTCTAAACCCTTCTGATGAAGTATTTGCATATTTCGCTAAAATTGGCGACGTTGAGTCATTGCAACTTTACTACAACCGAATAGGCAAAAAACTATCTGCGGTCGAGGCGCTCGAATTAGTATGCAAATATAATCCCGACTGCGAATATGTAAATAAAACACTGGAAGACTACATTTACAGTCTTGAGCCTAAAGGAGTCTTTTTCGTGGATTCCTACTCTCACGAACCTTCTATCGAAAACTTAGAAGAGTTTAACCGATTATACTCATTGTGCCTCAACGTAGCTAAGAGTGGGAAAAGCAACTGTCCCGCAAAGTGGTACTACACCGCAGCGTTCCTTTCCGACCTCAAGGGCGATGCTGCTAACGCATCCAATCTGCTTAAATTGGCTGAGAAGCAACGCACATCGAAGTATTTAAGCGAATCAATCAAAGTGTTCCGCTTCTACTTAGATGCCAAACTTCTCCCCTACGACTCTGCTTACGAAAACAAATTATACACACAACTCAAATGGCTTGACACTCAAATAGTGAAGAATTTGGACGAAAATGTCAAAATTACTACGGCTGACGGTCATTACTTAAAGTATGGCTATAGTTACTACTATTGGAATGACATAATGCGACGTATTCTGTTGGCTGAAGTTTGTCCACGCATGCTCAAAGCAGGTAAAACCACCCGTGCATTGCAGCTCGCCAACATGGCCAGCAACAGGCTGTTGAACATCGTCGACCAACAATATTGCGATAATAACGATTACGTGTATATGTTTAGTCCGTATGATAATTCAGATCCGAAACA
>JAGBWK010000017.1 GCA_017629835.1 Muribaculaceae bacterium
AATTCAATTCCAATTTCTGGTTGTCAACCATTCTAATTTCTGAGGAAGCATCTGTATCGCCAGACCAATTGCGACAAGCGTTGATGAACGAATGTATCGAAACTCGCTTGCTTTGGAGGCCGATGCATATGCAGCCTGTCTTTGCCGATGCGCCCTCGTATTTGGCGGAAGGTTATGAGAATGGACTCTCTGGCGAACTCTTCCGACGAGGTCTTTGCTTGCCGAGTAGCAGCACCTTGACCGACGAGCAGATAGCTCACGTAGCGCAGCGCATTATCGATATTGTAAAATAGTAATAATTAATTCTTTGACAAAACAATTTAAAGTGATTGTTTAATCGGTAAATCGGCTGCAAAAATGAGTGATTGTAATGGTAAATTAGTGGTGTTTGACTTGGACGATACGCTCTATAAAGAGCGCGATTTCGTTGCGTCGGCTTACAATACCATTGCGTCCTTACTCGCTGAAAAATATAATCTGAATGTTGTCGAAATGATCGAGATTATGACCAATGCGCCAATTAATCCTTTTGATTCGTTGGCCGAATATTTGAAGCAATATTCAGATAATTCAGGTGTCGCTATCGCAGAGGATATTCCATGGATGATTGATGCTTATCGTTTTCACAAACCGACGTTGATGCTCGATGAGGAATTTCGCGCCACTCTCACACAGCTCGTTGCTGACGGTTTTCGCTTGGGCGTTATTACCGATGGTCGTACTGTATCCCAAATGAATAAATTTTATGCCCTTGGGCTTGATGCGTATTTTGATTGCTCGTTGGTGTTGATTTCGGAAGCCATTGGCGCTGACAAGTCACAGCCCGATGCTTTCCGGCGGATGATGAAGCAGAATCCCGACATTTCGCAATTTTACTACGTGGGCGATAATCCTGCCAAGGATTTCTTGTGGCCAAATCGCTTGGGGTGGACTACAGTGCAGCTCAATGACGACGGGCGCAACGTGCATCCTCAGTCGATAGAATTGCCAACTGATGATTATCGACCACAATTTTCAATCAATAACTTATCGGACTTGTTAGGAATTTTAATCCATTAAAAGAGTTTTACTCAAAAGGAGTATTGGGGTTCAAAATAGGGGAGTAATTGGGGTGAAATTCGTCTAAATATGCCGTCAAAAATTGGCCGAATAATAGCAATTAAAAGCGCCTTGAAATTTTGGCAAAAAAATGTTGAAAAATTTCTTTAATTTTGTTTGAAAAGTGGCTTGAGGTCTGCAAAAAAAATCGTAAATTTGCAAACCTAAAATAAATAATTTAACCTTACTCCAATAAATCCCTAATTCTCAATGTCTGACGTCAAAAAAATCAAATCGGCTCTTATCTCCGTTTTTTACAAAGATGGTCTCGAAGAAATTCTCGCACTGCTCAACAAAGACGATGTGAAATTCTTATCGACTGGTGGTACAAAATCATTTATCGAAAGTTTAGGTTACGAATGTCAAGCCGTTGAGGATTTGACTGGCTATCCTTCGATTCTCGGTGGACGTGTTAAAACACTTCATCCCAAAGTTTTCGGCGGTATCCTTAATCGTCGTGATAACGAAGGCGACCGCGCACAAATCGCACAGTATGAAATTCCTGAGATTGACCTCGTAATTGTTGACCTTTATCCATTTGTTGACACCGTAGCATCAGGTGCATCTGACGAAGCTATCATTGAGAAAATCGACATAGGCGGTATCTCACTCATTCGTGGTGCTGCTAAAAACTACAACGATGTTGTTATCGTTGCATCAAAAGGACAGTATGCACCTCTGCGCGACATCCTCGCAGAATCTGGCGCACAAACCACTCTCCAGCAGCGTCGCTGGTTTGCCAAAGAAGCATTTGCAGTGTCATCAGGCTATGATTCTGCTATCTACAACTATTTCGCTGGCGAAGAACCTGCCGACTTGCGCGTAGCTATCGACGGCTCACAAACAATGCGTTATGGCGAAAATCCTCATCAGAAAGGTTATTTCTATGGCGATTTCTCTAAGATGTTCGACCAGCTTCATGGTAAAGAAATTTCATACAACAACCTCCTCGACATCGATGCAGCCACAACATTGATTGAAGAGTTTGAAGAGCCTACATTTGCAGTGCTCAAACACAACAACGCTTGCGGATGTGCAACTCGTGGCACTATCCTCGAAGCATGGACCGATGCTCTTGCAGGTGACCCCGTGTCAGCATTCGGTGGCGTGCTTGTAGCTAACCGTGAAATCGACTTGGCTACTGCTGAAGATATAAACAAAATATTCTTTGAAGTTGTTATCGCACCTTCTTATACTGCTGAAGCTCTCGAAGTGCTTATGCAGAAAAAGAATCGCATCATCCTCGTGCAAAAAGCTCCTGCCGGCACTAAGATGCAATTCCGCTCAGTGCTAAATGGTGCTTTAGTTCAGGAACGCGACCTCAAAGTTGAGACAGCTGCCGACTTGACCGTGACTACCAACACAGCTCCTACTGAAGCTCAAGTAGTAGATTTGCTTTTCGCAAACAAACTCGTGAAGAACTCAAAGAGCAATGCTATCGTGTTAGCTAAAAACGGAATGCTCCTCGCGAGCGGCGTTGGTCAAACATCTCGTGTTGATGCGCTCAAGCAAGCTATTGCTAAAGCTGAATCGTTTGGCTTCGACCTCAAAGGCGCAGTTATGGCTTCTGATGCATTCTTCCCATTTGCCGACTGTGTGGAAATTGCAGGCAACGCTGGCATTGAAGCAGTAATTCATCCTGGCGGCTCAATCCGCGACCAGGAATCGGTTGACTATTGCAACGAACACGGTATCGCAATGGTTAAAACTGGCATTCGCCACTTTAAGCATTAATCTGCCTCTACCGAAAGCCCTAATTAGATTTTCTGTAGCAAACAATCATTTCGAATCATATCATATTTCGAATTAAATACAAAACTAAATAATGCGTTTTTTTAGCTTAACAAAAGAAATCGCTATTGACCTCGGAACGGCCAATACGATTATTATTCATAACGATAAGATAATCATTGATGAGCCTTCAATTGTGGCGCTCGATCGTCGCACAGAGAAGCTAATTGCCGTTGGTAAAGAGGCTCAAATGATGGAAGGCCGCGAACCTGCTAACATCCGCACTGTGCGTCCACTTCGTCAAGGCGTAATCGCTGACTTCCAAGCTGCCGAACTGATGATTCGTGCCTTTATTAAGAAAGCAAGTCAAAAGAGCAACTGGCTTGCACCTTCGCTCCGTATGGTTGTTGGTATTCCTTCAGGCTCAACTGAAGTTGAAATCCGTGCAGTGCGCGACTCTGCCGAACATGCTAACGGCCGCGATGTGTTCATGATTTATGAACCAATGGCTGCCGCACTTGGTATCGGCATCGACGTTGAAGCTCCCGAAGGCAACATGATTGTCGACATAGGTGGTGGTACAACTGAAATTGCCGTAATTTCGCTCGGTGGTATCGTGTCAAATAAGAGTATCCAAATTGCAGGTGACGACCTCACAGCCGACATCGTAGACCACATGCGCCGCGCTCACAATGTCAAAGTGGGTGTTCGCACAGCTGAACAAATCAAGATGAATGTAGGCTCTGCACTCACTGAGTTGGAAAACCCACCAGAGGACTACGTAGTTCATGGTCCTAACCAAATGACTGCGCTCCCAATGGAAATTCCTGTGTCATATCAGGAAGTTGCACATTGTATGGAAAAATCAATTTCAAAGATTGAAACAGCAGTGCTTAGTGCTCTCGAAGAAACTCCTCCAGAGCTTTATGCCGACATCGTTCGCAATGGTATCTGGCTCGCTGGCGGTGGCGCTAAGATTCGTGGCCTTGACAAACGCTTGACCGACAAAATCGGTATCCAATTCCACGTTGCCGACGAGCCTCTGCTCGCAGTTGCTAAGGGTACAGGCGTTGCATTGAAAAATACCACCCATTTTTCATTCCTTATCCGATAACGGGCTTTATAGATAGTGAGAAATCTGCTCGACTTTCTGATTAAGTACAGTTCGTGGATGCTTTTCTTGCTCTACGTAATTGTAAGTTGCATATTCCTTTTCGACAAGAACCCCTATCAGCATCATGTTTACATGACATCTGCTGGGGCTCTTGCCGCAAATGTGTATGAACTGTCTAATAGTGTGACTTCATACTTCAATTTGCGCGACATCAACGAGGAACTACAGATTCAGAATGCCCGACTCGAAGCAGAGCTTATCGCTATGCGTGAGCAATTGAATAATTACGGCGAAATGCATTATGGCGACACGATGAGTGTGCCAAAACCACTTATGGGCTGCGATTTCATAATATCCCACGTGGTCAACAACTCGGTGCATCATCCTAAAAACTATATCACAATCGACAAAGGACGCCGCGATAGCATACGCCCAGAAATGGGGGTTGTCGACCAAAATGGTGTAGTCGGAATCGTCAATCTCGTTAGCGATAATTATGCACGAGTGATTTCAGTGCTCAACTCCAACTTTAGCCTGTCGTGCAAAGTTAAAGGCAACGACGCTTTCGGCTCACTTGTGTGGGACGGCAAGCGTTACGACGAAGCTTTGCTTAAAGAGTTGCCTCGCCATTCGGAATATCACGAAGGCGACACGATTGTGACAAGTGGTTTCTCCTCGGTCTTCCCAGAGGGTATTCTCGTTGGAACAGTCATTGGCAAAGAAAAGGATGTTGATGTGAATTTCTATACTTTGCGAATCAAGTTGCTCACCGATTTCACTACGCTCTCCACCGTTCGCGTTATCTCAAACTCAAATATCGAAGAAATTAGAACGCTCGAAGCCTCTACCAAGCCGTACGAATAATTCGCTTTGTAGAGTAAACACTCCGATTGCATAATATGTCAAAGACAACCTTTCATATTATATTTATGTTCATCATCCTTGCGCTGTTGCAAGTGGTGGTGTTCAATCGTATCTGTTTGTTTGGTGTAGCTGTGCCATTCGTGTTCATCTACCTGTTTGTCAAGTTGCCAGTAAATCTCAATCTTAAATGGGTGTTTACGATTGGCTTTTTAATGGGATTGATTATCGATGTATTTTCCAATACACAAGGAATGAATGCGCTGGCTTGCACTATTTTGTGCGCTTTGCGTCTTCCAACACTGCGCCTTTATTTCCCTCGTGAAGAAGAAATGGTCTATCCTGTGCCGTCGTCAAGAACTCTTGGTTCAGGAGTGTTTATGAAATATGTGCTGACAATGACACTTTGCTATTGTGCGCTGTTTTTCGTGATTGAATCATTTACATTCTTCAACCCTCTGCGACTTGTAGTTAAAACTATTGCCAGCACTGCGTTGACTTTTCTTGTAATCATTGCGATTGATTCGCTGACATCCCGCAGCCGTGAGAAAAGATTATAGACTTGAAAAACGTAAATACGTAATCGGCGGTTTTATCCTGCTAATATGTTTCATCTACATTGGCAGGCTATATTCTTTGCAGATTGACGACGACAAATACAAGAATTATGCTGATAGCAATGCTTTTCTCAAAAAGACGGTCTATCCCTCACGAGGGCTGATGTATGATAGAAATGGCGAATTGGTTGTGTACAATCAGCCCGCCTACGACGTGATGATGATACCACGCGATGTGCAGCCTTTCGACACAATCAGCTTTTGCAATGCACTGAAAATCACACGCGAACAGTTTGATAAACGTATAGCCGATATGAAAAAGAGTGTCGGCTATTCAACATACACTCCCCAAACCTTCCTCACGCAACTTTCAGCTGAGGATTATGGCCGTTTAATGGAGAAACTCTACTTGTTTCCCGGGTTCTTTATCCAAAAACGAATTCTCCGACAGTATAAGCATGTAGCGGCCGCCAACGTGCTTGGAAATATTCGTGAGGTCAACAGGCAAGATATAAAGCGTGACCCGTACTTTGAGCGTGGCGATTATTGTGGCGACCTTGGTGTGGAGAAAAGTTACGACACTTATTTGCGTGGGGTGAAAGGTAAAGAAATTTTAATTCGCGACGTTCATGGTCGCATTCAAGGCCGTTATCTCGACGGTCAGGCCGACGTGCCCAGTGTCGCGGGACGCAACTTGACGCTCTCGCTCGACATAAATCTGCAACAATACGCCGAAAGCTTAATGGTAAACAAGATTGGTGCTGTTGTTGCTATCGAGCCTAAAACTGGCGAGATTCTTGCTATGGTTTCAAGTCCTACCTACGACCCTAATATGCTCGTTGGGCGTAAGCGTGGCGATAGCTATAAAAAGTTAACGAAGGACAAATATAAGCCTCTCTTCGACCGAGCATTGCAGGCTGCTTATCCCCCGGGCTCAACATTCAAACCAGGCCAAGGATTGATACTGCTTCAAGAGGGTATAATCAATACAAATACGGCATATTCTTGCTATGGTGGTTATATCAGCGGTGGTTTGCGTGTTGGTTGTCACGGTCATTCATCGCCATTAGCACTGAAGCCCGCGTTACAAACCTCGTGCAATGCATTCTTTTGCTGGGGATTGAAAAATATGCTCGACAATAGAAAAGCAAAATATGGTTCTGTAGCTAACGCTTTTGAAACGTGGAAATTACATCTTGTGTCAATGGGCTTTGGCTATCGACTTGGAGTTGACTTGCCCAGTGAAAATCGTGGATTCTTACCCAACGCTCAATTCTATAGCAAAACTTATGGCGAAGGTCATTGGAGCGCAAATACGATTATTTCCGTAGCAATCGGTCAAGGTGAGGTACTTGCCACGCCATTGCAGATAGCAAACCTGTGCGCCACAATCGCAAATCGCGGTTGGTTTATCACGCCTCATGTTGTAAAGGAAATTCAGGATACTGTAATGCCTTCGGAGTACACTGAGCGCAAATATCCCACAATCGACACACGTCATTACGATGTTGTTGCTGAGGGTATGCGAATGGCTGTGACTGGCGGCACGTGCCGTTTGGCTAATCTGCCCAATATCGAGGTGTGTGGTAAGACTGGTACGGCTCAGAATCCCCATGGCAAAGACCACTCGGCATTTATGGGCTTCGCGCCTTACGACGACCCACAGATAGCAGTGTGTGTTTATGTTGAAAATGCTGGTTTTGGTGCGACATACGGTGTGCCAATCGGCTCGCTAATCATTGAAAAGTATCTTAACGGACAGATAGCTCCGGAACGCAAATATATCGAAGAACGAATGCTTCACTCCAACACCATTATTTACAGTGGTGTCAGAAAGCATTAGCATCATAAGTTTTGTAATATAATGACGCACTCTGACGTCAACCTAAAATATTGAGAAATTGAACAACAACAGAAATACATCGGTATTCAAAAACCTCGATTGGACGGTAGTAATTATCTACTTTCTATTAGTCGTGGCGGGAGCATTGAGCATTTATGCCTCCAGCTACGATTTCGATAATGCTTCAATTTTCGATTTCTCTGAATTCTCTGGCAAGCAATTCCGTTGGGCTGGGCTATCATTCGTTTTAGGTTTTGTGTTACTACTTATCGATAGGCGAATGTATGAGACGTATGCCTATGTAATCTACTTTTTGATAGTTATCCTACTGGTAGTCACGATATTTATTGCGCCCGATATTAATGGCTCACGTTCGTGGATTGTGCTTGGGTCAATGAGTTTGCAGCCAGCCGAATTTGGTAAGTTTGCTACGGCGCTTGCCCTTGCAAAGCTGTTTAGTACATATAACTTTAATCTGACGGCAAAGCCCTCTAATTTTATTAAGGCGCTCCTTATCATATTTGTGCCGATAATATTGATCTTGGCACAGAAGGAGACTGGCTCAGCTCTCGTATATATGTCGCTGATATTTGTGCTCTATCGTGAGGGTATGAGCGGATTGGTGCTGTTTGCTGGATTTTTTGCCGTTGTGATATTTGTTGTGACGATTAAGTTTGCCGAAAGTATAGTATTAGGAATGCCGCAAGGAGAATTTGTTGTGATGTTGCTCATTATGGTTGTCATGGTGGCAATGATTGCAACTTATAGCAAAGGATATGCTGCTGCTCGAAATTTGGCGATTGGTTACGTCTTGTCGATAATATTGCTTTTGATACTCAATCAATTAGAGTTGTCTATCCCAGGCAGAATCTATATGCTATCTGCTATAGGCTTGGGCATATTATATTGCATATATGAGTTGATGCGCAATCATTTGCGCCGAATTGCAATCCCAATAGGATGTGCTGTTGCTTCGATAGTGATGATGTTCTCGGTCAACTATGTTTTCAACGATGTATTGCAGCCTCATCAACAGATGCGTATCAAAGTGACTCTTGGCATGGAAGATGACCTACTTGGCGTAGGTTATAATGTCAACCAGTCGAAAATAGCAATCGGTTCAGGTGGCTTTTGGGGCAAAGGTTTCTTGCAAGGAACACAAACCAAACTCGACTATGTGCCTGAGCAGCATACCGACTTTATCTTCTGCACAATAGGCGAGGAGGAGGGTTTCATTGGTTCTGCACTCACTGTAATCGCTTTCCTTGTGCTAATATTGCGAATAATTACCATTGCCGAACGCCAGCCAACAACCTTTGGGCGCGTATATGCCTATTGCGTTGCAAGCTATCTGATTTTCCACGTCTGCATCAATATCGGCATGGTTATCGACCTTTGTCCAGTGATTGGTATTCCGTTGCCATTCTTCAGCTACGGCGGCTCGTCGTTGTGGGGATTCACTGTGTTGCTGTTTATATTGCTTCGCATCGATGCCTCCCGACGCGACTCACGCAACTATTGATGGTGATTACCGCTACATAGACAATTGATGCAATTGAAGCTTTATCTACGGTTGAAGCAGCCGCAGATTTGAACTTTTTGGGGTTATTTATTGCCTGATTATAAGAAAATTGCTAAATTTGCAGTATGCAAACTATTCGCCGACTTGAGCGCAAATGTGGTTACGAAATACCATATTAATAATTCAAAAATTAATTTCATTGGTTAATATATCATTAATTACATTTTATTCACTAATATGA
The DNA here is from genome assembly GCA_017629835.1 of Muribaculaceae bacterium. GTDB lineage: Bacteria > Bacteroidota > Bacteroidia > Bacteroidales > Muribaculaceae > JAGBWK01. The sequence continues at coordinate 8,968 of JAGBWK010000017.1, forward strand.
AAAAATCACTACTGTTACTCGTTGCATTGGTGGCTCTTTTCTGCGGCAAATCTTATGCTGCAATGTTTGAGGCTTCACCTCTGCCACTGCAAGAAGCAAGCAAGAATGTGGTAATTACATTCAATGCTGACGAATGTAATGTCGAAGGTCTTAAAAATCTTTCTACCGACCTCTATGCTCACGTTGGTGTTTACACTACAAAATCGCCCAACGCTTGGTCGCATGTTAAGACTAAATGGGAAGAAAGCCTCCCTGTAAACTGCTTCAAGCGTGTTGCTGCTAACAAATATCAATTGACTATCGGTGATATGCGTTCTTATTTTGGTATTACTGACGCATCTGAAATCATTACCAAAATTTGTATTATTGCACGCACTGCCGACGGTTCAGCTCAAACCAACGACAACTTTATCGAAGTTGAGCCAGCTGGTTTTGCTATGTCGTTCTTGACCGATCCCAAGAACACAGTTATTATTAAAGCAACTACAATTAACTTCACTGTTAATACTTCTGAAGCAGCTTCAATCAAGCTCTACGTTGACGGCGTAGTAAAGAAAGAAGCTAACAACGCAACATCGCTCGAATATAGTCAAACATTCAGTACTGTTGGTCAGGCAAATGAAGTAAAAGTAACAGCAACTAAAGGCTCTGAAACTATCACCAAGGTTGCTAATGTGTTCTATGTAGGTTCTTCTGCTCAAGGCAACTATCCTGGCGGTGTACCCAAGCAGGGTGCTGTTCGCAATTCTGACGGCTCTGTAACCTTCTGTCTCGCTGCTCCACAAAAATCAAGCGTTGTGCTTGTTGGCTCTTGGGACAACTACAAGACACTCAACGAAAATCTTATGAAATACCAAGACTATCAAGGTTTCCGTTATTTCTGGACAACCGTTAAAGGTCTTGACAATGAAACTGCTTATCCTTACTATTATCTCGTTGACGGAAAATATAAAGTTGGCGACCCATACGCTAAACTTGTGCTCGACTGCCACGCTGACAAATGGTTGGGTAACGAAGGCGAAGACCCATGGCCAGGTCGTCCTGTATATCCCTACGACATTATGGACGACGTAATGCTCGCTGTTTATCAAGGAAATATCAACGATTACAACTGGAAAGTTAAGGACTTTGCAGCAAAGAATCCTATTGCTGTAACAAACCGCGATGCTTTGGTTATCTACGAACTTTTGTTCCGCGACTTCACTGGTACAGACAACAAGCCTGACGGTACTGTTCGCAAAGCTATCGAACAATTCGATTATATCAAAAATCTCGGTGTCACTGCAGTAGAGCTTATGCCTATCATGCAATTCGACGGCAATAACTCTTGGGGTTACAATACCAACTTCTTTATGGCTCCCGACAAATCGTATGGTTCACCCGACGATTACAAAGAGTTTATCGACCTTTGCCACCAGAACGGCATCGCAGTTATTCTCGACATCGTATTCAATCACACTCCTGGCTTGCATCCTTGGTGGCAGATGTACGAAGAAGGAACAAGCCCCTTCTATAACGCAACTGCTCCTCACGGATTCGGCGTTTACAACGACATCAAACAGGATTATGGTCTTGTTGAAAAGCACTGGATTGACGTTCTTACCTACTGGTTGACTGAATACAAAGTCGACGGTTTCCGCTTCGACCTCGTTAAAGGTCTTGGTGATACAAATAGCTACGGTGGTGGCGACATGGCTTATAATGATTCACGTCTTAACCGTATGAATCGCCTCTATCAGGCAATGAAGAAGGTTAATCCCCATGTTATTCACATCAACGAAGCATTCGTAGGCTACGAAGAAGAGGTTGCTATGGGCAACTATGGTATGATTCAATGGAACAATCAGAATGGTCAAGGTGGTACTTATGCTAAAGCACTTGGCGCTGACCTCCAGTATTTCAATGCTCAAAAATGCAGCCGTCCCGCTGGCTCTACAGTCGACTATGCTGAAAGTCACGACGAACAGCGCCTCGGTTGGTATGCTAAAAATGAAGGTGACCATAACTCAGTTAAGTCATCAAAATCAGGTCGTTGCAAACGCGTAGGATCTGTTTATGCTCAGATGCTTATGCAGCCCGGTCCTAAGATGATTTGGCAATATGGTGAACTCGCTAACGAAGAAAATACCAAGAAGCCTGAAGGCGACAACAATACAGACCCTAAAGAAGTAGGTTATCAATATCGCACCGAGCCTGACCGCAATGCTCTTTACAACTCTATCGCTCAAATCAACTGGCTTCGCCGTTTGAATCCCGAACTGTTCGGTGCTAATTCAACTATAGTTTACAACAACTTTGGTAATAGCAACAGTGTACGCTCTATCCGTGTCACTAACGGCAATAAAGAGGTTGTTGCATTTATCAACCCCGGTACATCTGGCGATGAAACTATTACAGCAAGCACTACTGTGCTGAATGCATCTAATTGCCAACTCGTGTCAGAAGCTCGCAACGCAAAATCAAAACTCACTGGCTCTGGCAAATCGGTAAGTGTTAAACTTCCTTCTAACTCTTACGCAGTTTATGCAACAACTCAGGTAGCAGATGTAGAAGATGTTGTAGCCGATGTTACTGAAAACTCTTTCCGAGTTTACACTGTAGCTGGTTCTATCGTCATCGAAGGCGAATACGACTATGCAACAGTTTACGATATGACAGGTCGCCTCGTTGAAGCTGGCTCTAATATCGGTAATGTAAATGTAGCTGCTGGTCTCTATGTAGTCGATGTTGACGGCAACGCTACTAAGCTTCTTGTACGATAATCACGACTGAATTTGGGAGAATATTCTGATATTCTCGCTGAAAATCAATAAAAATATGCGAGTGTCGCTTAATTGAATAGCGGCACTCGTATTTTTTATTTTTACAGTTTGGATTTTTGTAGTATATTTGCAAGATATGGAGACTTTAGGTCAAGTGATATTCAGCGGTATCATTATAGGCATACTGATTTCGGCTCCTATGGGGCCTGTCGGGATGCTTGTAATTCAACGCACTCTTAACAAAGGTCGTTGGCCTGCGTTTTTCACTGGCATTGGTGCAGGAGTTTCCGATTTGCTCTACAGTTTCTTATGTGGATTCGGCCTGTCGTTCGTTACCGATTTCATCGAGGGCAACAAAATGATTTTGCAAATCGTTGGCTCAATCGTCATCATCGGCTTTGCTATCTACCTGTTCCAAAAAAATCCGTCGCGTACACTGCAGAAAAGGGCTGAGACAAAATCAAACCTCTTTTCCGATATTGCAACTGGATTTATTTTTACTTTCTCCAACCCATTGATATTGTTCTTCATAATGGGTCTTTTTGGTCGTTTCAACTTCTTATCTCCCGACTATCTTTACTACCACTATATCGTAGGCTTCGCATCAATTTTTGGCGGCGCATTGCTATGGTGGTATTTCATCACTTTCTTGGTCAACAAACTTCGCTCCCATTTCAATGTGCGCTCAATGTGGTTCCTCAACCGCATTATCGGTACAATATTGTTCATTATGGCAGTCGTTGGCATTTGGCAAGGTGTAGAAGGACTTATTGCACAACCTAATATGTAATTCATTCGCAAACAAATCGACTAAATATATTTATATATGAACAAAACAGTTCTGCTCAACAAAAATCTTATCGTTCAATATCTCGAAAAGCCTGCCGCTGAGTTCACTCGCGACGACATCGTTCGTTTTATCATCGATAATGAAATCGAGATGGTCAACTTCATGTATCCTGCTGAAGACGGCCGTTTGAAAACCCTTAATTTCATAATCAACGACCTTGATTATCTCGAAACAATTCTCACTACCGGCGAGCGTGTTGACGGCTCAAGCCTATTCTCTTTCATCGAAGCTGGCTCAAGCGACCTCTATGTTATGCCTCGCTTTTCTACTGCGTTTGTTGACCCCTTTGCCGAAATTCCCACAGTGGCAATGCTCTGCTCATTCTTCGATAAGGATGGCAATCCGCTCGCAAGCTCTCCTGAGATGACGTTGAAAAAAGCGTGCGATGAATTCCGCAGTGCTACTGGCCTCGAATTCTGTGCAATGGGTGAACTCGAATATTACGTTATCACTCCCGAAGAAACTGATTTCCCCGCTCGCGACCAGAAAGGATATCACGAGTCAGCTCCTTTTGCAAAACTCAATGATTTCCGTGCTACATGTATGCGCTACGTAGCCCAAACTGGTGGTCAAATCAAGTATGGTCACTCAGAGGTAGGTAACTTTGTGCTCGACGGTTTCAATTGGGAGCAAAACGAAATAGAATTCCTTCCCGTAGCTGCTGAATTGGCTGCCGACCAATTGATTCTTGCTAAGTGGGTGATTCGCAATTTGGCGTACAACATGGGCTTGAATGTTACTTTTGCACCCAAAATCACTCCCGGTAAAGCTGGCTCTGGTCTTCACATCCACATGAAACTGACTCGCAATGGCTCAAATGTGATGCTTGATGAGGACCTCAAACTCAGCAAGGATGCTCGTCGTTTAATCGCTGGACTTATGACTATGGCGCCTTCGTTGACTGCTTTCGGCAACACTAATCCAACATCATATTTCCGCCTCGTGCCTCATCAGGAAGCACCTACCAATATCTGTTGGGGCGACCGCAACCGCTCAGTTCTCGTCAGAGTACCTCTCGGCTGGACTACATCAAATGATATGTGCCATGTAGCTAATCCGTTGACTCCTCCATCGAAGTTTGATGCAGCTCAGAAGCAGACTATCGAAATCCGCTCTGGCGACTGCTCTGCCGATGTTCATTACTATCTTGCTGGGCTGGCAGTTGCAGCTCGCTTAGGCTTTGAAATGACTGAAGCTGACGCACTGCAAGTGGCTGAGAAAAACTATGTTGATGTCAATATTCATCGCGCAGAAAATGCTGCTCGCCTTGCTACACTCAATTCGCTCCCAACAAGTTGTGTAACAAGTGCCGACGCATTGCTCCAGCAACGCGACCTTTACGAAAAGCTTGGCGTATTCTCTCCCGGTGTAATTGACCGCACAATCGAAAAGCTCCGTAACTACAACGACGTAGGCCTATGTCAAGAAGCTACTGCCAATCCCGAATTAATGGCAGAGCTGATTAAGGCATACTTCCATTGCGGATAATTCTCGCGTCGGTCGGGTGTTAGTTGCTTCTCTTTGGGCATCAAAGAATATTGAATTTCGCAAATTTCAGAAGCAGAGTCTTAGTGTCAAGACTTGAGAACTGTACTACAATTCTTGGATTTGCCGATGATGTGTCAATCTCTTTGATTGTTCCGCGCCCGAATCTTTCATGTTCGATTTTCATGCCAGTCGATAATTCGCTGGCTTCATGAATAAGATACTTTGATGAGCCTCCAGAACGTAGCACGTTTTGGGGGCTTCTGCTTTGAATAGTTGGCTTGCTGAAGCTGCTTGTTGTCGACGGGCTGCTTGTCGCAGGCTTGCGATTAGGCGTGGAGTGATACGATTGTTGGTAGCTTTCAATAGGATTGAACATTGGACTCGATTCGTAGCCTGTGCCAGCCGACATACGTAGGTATGCAGGATTTATGTCGCGAATAAATCGCGAGGGTTGGCAAGTGACCGTTTGTCCGTTGCGGAAACGGCTTGCAGCATACGACATCATGCAAAATTTCTTTGCGCGCGTAATCGCAACATATAGCAGTCGGCGTTCCTCTTCAATTTCGGCTGCGGAGCTGCACGACATAGCCGAGGGGAATAGATCCTCTTCGAGCCCTACGATGAAAACGTTGCTGAATTCCAGTCCTTTTGCTGCGTGAACAGTCATTAGCGTCACTCGTGGCTCATCACCTTGCTCCTCATCTTGGTCGGTCAAAAGTGAGATTTGAGCCAAATAGTCGGAGATTCCAATTTCCTCTAATCCATGTTCCATTTGCATCGACACAAATTCCTTCACACCATTCATCAATTCCTGCAAGTTCTCCTGCTTGGAAATGCTTTCGGGAGTGTGGTCGGTCATCAATATTGATAGCAACTGTGTCTGTTTAATTATCCTTACAGCAAGAGTTTCGGCGTTGACCCCTTCGGCATTGGCTTGAATGAAGCCCTCAATCATTTCGACAAAGGCGGCAAGGCGTTTGCGGGTGCCAGAGTTGAACACTGGGTTGTCGTTGAGGCTATGCAACACTTCCCAAATGCTTCGTTGATTGTCGATAGCCAAGCGAACAAGTTTGTTGATAGTTGTCTCGCCGATTCCGCGAGCAGGGGTGTTGATTATGCGACGCAATGCCTCGTCGTCGTTGGGATTTACCGACAGACGGAAATATGCAATTGCATCCTTAATCTCTTTGCGTTGATAGAACGAAAGGCCTCCATAAATACGATATGGGACGTTGCGCTTTCTGAGCGACTCTTCAAGAATACGCGATTGGGCATTCGTGCGGTAGAGTATCGCAAATTCATCATAGCTTAAGCCGCATTCAATCTTGCGTTGCGATAGTCGGTTGGCTACATTGAAGCTCTCCTCATAGTCGCTATAGCATTTCACAACCTCAATGCGGTTGCCTAATTCATTCTCCGAGAATACCTTTTTGGGGATTTGGTATTTATTCTTTTCAATCAATGAGTTAGCTGCATTGATGATGTTTTGCGTCGAGCGATAGTTTTGCTCAAGTTTGAATATGGCAAGATTAGGGTAGGCGTTCTTTAGGTTGATTATGTTTTTGATATTTGCCCCTCGGAATGAGTAGATGCTCTGTGCGTCATCGCCCACGACGCATAGATTGTTTGCGTTGCTGCATAGTTGCGACACTATCAAATGTTGCGCAAAGTTGGTGTCTTGATACTCATCGACAAGTATATAGCGGAAAAATTCGCGGTAATGAGCCAATACGTCGGCATTGTCGCGCAATAACACGTTTGTATAGTAGAGTAAGTCGTCGAAATCCATCGCTCCAGCCAAGAAGCAGCGACTCTTGTAGGCCTTATAGATTTGAGCCAACTCTGGGCGACGGGCACGTCGGTCAGCGTCCATTAGCTCTTGGTTGCACATATAGGCTTCGGGCGACATCAATGCGTTCTTAGCCATTGAAATGGTTGACTGTACGACGTTTGGCTTATATATCTTGTCGTCGAGCCCCATATCCTTTATAATAGTCTTTATCAGTGATTTAGAGTCGGCTGTATCGTAGATTGTGAAGTCGCGCTTAAACCCAATTCTGTCGGCATTCTGTCGCAATATGAGTGAAAAGATTGAATGGAATGTGCCCATCCAAAGTTTCGATGCCGTAGGCGCACCCACCAACGATTCGATTCGCTGGCGCATTTCGCGTGCCGCTTTGTTGGTAAATGTCAGCGCAAGTATGCGGAATGGCTCATAGCCATTATTCAGTAAGTGAACTATCTTATAGGTAAGCACACGAGTTTTGCCCGAACCAGCTCCTGCTATGACGAGCGAGGGGCCGTCGAGATACTCAACAGCTGTGCGTTGTGGTTTGTTAAGTTGGTCGAGATATGTGCTCATCAGATGAATTTGTTCAATTGTGGACTATATACGTAACCTATTGTCGCCAATTTTGCTTTTATTTCATCTTGGTCGACATCCTCCGATTCGCATAAATCATCGAGAGTGGGGTAGTAGTCTCTTAGCTTGGTGTTAACCATGCAGAGAAGTATCATTGGGTCGTTTGGTATAATCATAACAACAAAGTTAACTAATTTTCTTCAATCTTTTTCTTCATTCGTCATTATTTATGTTCAGTTTGCTGAGTGTTTATCGTCGAAATTTAGTAACTTTGCATTATCAATTAATTTCGACATAGGATTTTAGTGTAGATTTTCGCTATAACTAATGAATATGTCGCTAAGAAAGTTTTAATAGAAGCTTCTTATATGCCAAAAATTTCACAGCGCGGACAAATTATGCCCGCTTCTCCAATTCGTAAACTCGTTCCGTTGGCCAACAAGGCTAAGGAGCGTGGACTTACGGTTTATCATTTGAATATCGGACAGCCCGACCTGCCAAGTCCACCTGAAGGCTTGGAGGCTCTCAAACATATCGACCGCACGACTCTCGAGTATAGCCCCTCTGAAGGCTTGTTATCATTGCGTGAAAAGTTGTGCGATTACTATCATCGCTTCAATATCGATGTCGATGTTGATGATATTATTGTCACTACCGGTGGCTCCGAAGCTGTGTTGTTCGCGTTTATGGCTTGCCTTGACCCGGGCGATGAGATTATCGTCCCAGAGCCTGCCTACGCCAACTATATGGCATTCGCTATATCAGCTGGTGCAAAGATTGTGACTGTGCCTTCATCTATCGAAGAGGGCTTCGCTTTGCCCCCAGTTGAAAAATTCGAGGAGCTGATTACCGAGCGTACAAAAGGTATCCTCATATGTAACCCCAATAACCCAACTGGTTATCTCTACACTCAGAAAGAGATGAATCAGATTCGCGACCTTGTCAAGAAGCACGACCTGTTCCTTTTCTCTGATGAGGTTTACCGCGAATTCTGCTATACTGGTGCTCCATATATCTCGGCATTTCATCTTGAAGGTATTCAGAATCAAGTTGTTCTTATCGACTCTGTATCGAAACGCTACAGCGAGTGTGGAATCAGAATTGGTGCATTGATTACCAAACACAAGGAGCTGAAAAAGAATGTGATGAAGTTCTGTCAAGCTCGTCTAAGCCCACCATTACTCGGACAGTTTGTGGCTGAAGCATCAATTGACACATCGAAGGAATATATGCTGATGACTTACAACGAGTATGTTGAGCGCCGTAAGTTCCTCATCGATGGGCTTAATCGCATTCCAGGGTGCTATTCGCCTATACCTATGGGTGCATTTTACACTGTCGTTTCTTTGCCAGTCGACGATGCTGAAAAATTCTGCGAGTGGTGTCTCGAAGAGTTTGAATACCAAGGCGCTACAGTCTTTATGGCTCCTGCATCAGGCTTCTACGCAAACCCTGGCCATGGCAAAAACGAGGTGCGAATGGCATACGTGCTCAATAAAGAGGACCTCACGAAAGCATTAAATGTGCTCCGTGAAGCACTCAAGGCCTACAATAGCCGATAATAATTACCCAATATCATCTGATTGAATTACGAACTTTACATAGCCCGCAGGCTTCGTCTTCAAGAACCTGGCTCAAAGCGTTCGGCAGCCTCGATTCGTGTGTCAGTTGCTGGAGTTGCTTTGTCGGTAGTCATTATGCTGTTGACGCTCGCTATTGTTCGTGGATTCAAACAGCAAATCACTGAGAAGATTGTAGGGTTTGATGCTCAGATTTCTATCGTTGCTCACGATAGCTCCTATGAGAATGAATTGCCGATAACCCTTACTCCGACGCTGCACGATATGTTGCGTCAGGCTGTTCCAGCCGCTCGAATTGATGCTTCTATCGCACAGCCAGCGATGCTTAAAACCAACGACCATTTTGCTGCTGTAGTGTTCCGTTGCTATGGCGACTCTAAGGATTGGAGTTTCATTTCCGATAACATCGTTGAAGGCAACTTGCCCGATTATACATCTTCGGCAGCCACGTCCGATGCGTCGGGTAACGATTCTATTAAAAATGCTATCGTCATTTCGAAAACCATTGCCGACGAACTCCAATTAAGTGTTGGTGAGAAAATACCCACTATTTTCATTGTCGACAATCGTATGCGAATGCGCAATTTCGTGGTTGCAGCAATATATGAATCGCATATTAGTGATTATGATAAAACAGTAGCTTTTGCGCCTATTTCTACATTGCGTTCGTTGTTGGGATTAGCCCCTAATCAATCAACCCGACTTGAAATATCCGGGCTCAGTCTCGATGATGTTCCCGAAGCACAAATGGAGGTGCATTATGCCTTGAGTAATGCCTATTATATTGGCGAAACAGAAACAATACTTCACGCGCAGAGTGTGCTTCAAACTGGTGCAATCTATTTTAATTGGCTTGAATTGTTGGATGCAAACGTCGTCGTAATCATCCTATTGATGTCGGCGATTTCGATTTTTACTCTCGTTGCATCACTCTTCATATTAATATTAGAGCGAGTGAATCTTATTGGCACACTCAAAACACTCGGCTCGGCAAATGTTTCCGTGCGCAAGATTTTCATTTATGTTGCTGCAAGAATATTGCTTCGTGGACTATTGATAGGTAATGCGATCGGATTAGCAATCATTGCTATTCAATACTATACCCACATCCTTCCTTTGGATCCCGAGTCCTATTACATCTCATTTGTGCCAGTCAGCATCACCATTTGGCAAGTTCTGACGCTCAATATAGTAGCGGTAGTGTCGGCAATGGCTGTGATGATAATCCCCTCAATGGTTATCACACGCATGCAGCCAGCTCGCATCCTCCGCTTCGAATAATCCACATACCAACCCCTTTATAATTCAAAGTCGCGATTTTATTTCCCTAAATATTGGGCTTAAATCGCCTAAGTGTCCTACGTTTCCTTTACAGAGTACTGCAATAACTTAAATACAAACAACGAGCCGACAGGTCCACTGCCGACTCGTTTGCTTTATTTAAGCAGGTTGTTATTTTGCTTTGGTATTATTCGCCAACTACATTAGGAACTTCACCGAAGCGGTTTGCTGCTGGTTCGCTCTCTTTGCAGCACCAGATAAGGAAGATAATCGGACCTACAAGGGGGATGAGGTTGATAAAATACCAACCGCCACCTTTACCGATGTCGTGCATGCGACGCCATACGATTGCTAACTGAGGAATGAATAGGGCAAGAGATGCAACCACACTTAGCCATACGCTGATACATCCTGCAACTAATCCTACGATATAGTAGAAAAGGACGAAAAACCAGTATTCTGAACGGCTTGAACGTCCTTGAAACTGTGCATACTTCTCAAATGCCATTTTAATAGCATCTCCAAATGAAACTTGTACTTGCATAATGTTTTAATTTATAATTAGTTAATAATAAGTGTTGATGTTTGTTGTCGATTCGGAACGTTAGTCCATGCGGTTGCGGTAATCCTCGTAAGTGAAACGCCGCAGATGTCGGAGTGAGCCGTCGGAATGTACGAGCACGATATCAGGGTGCTGAATGCCATTAAACATCGTCGTCTTCACCGTCGTATAGTGATTCATATCTTCCAACGTCAGTCGGTCGCCAGGTTTTAGTGGTTCTTTAAACGACCAGTCACCAACATAGTCACCGCTCAAACAGGAGTTTCCTCCCAATCGGTACGTTGGAAGTGTGCCGTCGGGATTGTCAACGCTTTCGCTGATTATCGGCTTATATGGCATCTCCAATGTGTCGGGCATATGGCAAGCAAACGATGCGTCGATAATGGCAGTTTTGATACCTTGATTTTCGACAACGTCGACTACTGTAGTCATCAAATCGCCGGTACGCCAAGTGAAAGCACTTCCGGGCTCGAGGATAACCTCAAGATTCGGGTGACGTTTGCGGAATTCAATTAACAGATTGATTAGATGCTCAACGTCGTATCCCTCGCGAGTCATAAGATGACCACCACCGAAATTCACCCACTTGAGTTTGTCTAAGTGCTGTCCAAATTGCTCTTCAAAAGCTGTCAACACTTTCTCAAGGTCGTAGGATGTTGATTCGCAAAGTTGGTGGAAATGCATACCCTCAATTCCTTCTGGAAGCTCATCGCCAAGCATTTCGGCTGTCATTCCAAAGCGTGAGCCAGGTAGGGCAGGGTTGTAGATATCTGTTTCGATAACCGAACATTGTGGATTTACACGCAATCCGGGCGATACGCGACACTCGTTTTCGCTGTTGTAGCGTTCAACATTTTCGCGAAATCTGAGCCATTGATTGACGGAGTTAAACGTGATATGCGAACTCCCTTTTAAGTATTCACCAATTGTACGGTTAGTGTAAGCAGGGCAGTAGGAATGTACTTTCTGGCCGAGCTCATCGTTACCCAAACGCATTTCGTTTAGTGAGCTTGCGGTGCTCTTAAATCCGTATTCGCGAAATATGTAGAAAGTTTTCCAGAGTGCATTGGCTTTGAATGCCATAATTATCTCAACTCCAGCGCGACGTCTTACCGAGTCGATAAGGTCGAGATTACGGCGGATTCTATCCTCGTAAACTAAATATACTGGAGTTGTCATAATTGAAAAGAAGTCCGATTTCTTCATAATGATGTGAATGTAGTGCTACCTATTTGTGTTCGACAGCAATCAATACTGCACTGATTCGCTATCATACCGTAGTAGCATCTATCTAATGCAAATTTAGAGGTTTTTATCATATTTGCAAAATTCTAAGGTAATTATTACTTTTGCATAATATGAAACCGCGCTTCTCTATAATCATACCAGTATATAATCGCCCTGATGAGATTGACGATTTATTGAAGAGTCTTCAGCAGCAGACTTTGAAGAATTTCGAAGTTGTAATCACTGAGGACGGCTCTACAATCCCATGTGCCGACGTGATAGGTCGTTATGAAAATTCTTTGCCAATCAAATATTTCACAAAGCCGAACGAAGGGCGTTCAATAGCACGTAACCACTCAATGGAGCGAGCCGACGGCGATTGGTTTGTGTTTTTCGACTCCGACTGTGTGATTCCCGAAAATTATTTTGAGAATCTTACAGCAGCTCTAACTGATACATCGATTGATTGTTTTGGCGGCCCGGATGCTGCCCACGATTCATTCTCTACCACTCAGAAGGCTATCAACTTTGCAATGACTTCGTTCTTAACTACAGGTGGCATTCGTGGCGGAAAGGTCAGTATGGAAAAATTCACACCTCGCACATTTAATATGGGCTTTTCGCGCGAGGTTTATGAACGTGTCGGTGGATTTCGAGAGATGTTCTCTGAGGATATCGATATGAGCAAACGCATTGAAGCAGCAGGCTTTAAGATTGTGCTTATTCGCGAAGCTGCCGTTTACCACAAGCGGCGAGTCGATTTCCGCAAGTTCTTCCGTCAGGTTTATGTGTTCGGTATGTCGAGAATTACTCTGAAATTGCTTTATCCTGGCTCAATGAAGCTTGTTCATGCCTTGCCTGCATGCTTCGTGCTCGGACTTTTAGCATTGATATTGCTCGGTATGTTTATGTCGCCATGGTGGTTAACGCCGATTGCGGTGTATGCCTTAGCATTATTCCTTTCTGCATGGAGTTCGACACGCTCCTTGATAGTTGCAGCAAAAGCTCTCCCAGCATCATTTATCCAGTTGGTAGGCTATGGACTTGGCTTTATAAATGCTTATGTAAGAAAGATTTTGTTGCGACGTGGGCGTGATGTTCAAGAGGAAATCAATCTCCGTCGGGGCAAGTAAACAATCAAGTTAATACAATAGATAATGAAATATCCTTGCAACGAAATCGATAATATTAAGTCGCCAACTCGAGTTTGCGACCTCGATGACTCTGATAAGCCTCGCGAAAAAGCTATCCGTTATGGGATTTCCTCGCTGTCGAATGCAGAACTGTTGGCTATTATCATTGGCAGTGGGATGCAGGGCAAGTCGGTGCTCGATTTAAGCCGCGAAATCCTCCGTGCAAGTCAAAATAATCTTGCACGTCTTGAGCGTATGAGCATTCACGAGATGAAAAGCGGCTTCAAAGGGCTTGGAGATGCAAAAGCTGTGTCAATAGCTGCTGCATTTGAGTTGGGTAAGCGCTATCAGAAGGATTTATTATTCAAAGATGAGCCAATCCGCGATGCTGAAAGTATCTACAATTTATTGAAAGGAGAGGTGGAAAACCTACCAAACGAGGTGTTTTATGTTGTTCACTTAAGTCGCTCAAATCGAATATTATACGTCGATAGAATATTTAGTGGTGGCACTGCAGCAACTGTCGTAGACATCAAAATGGTTCTCAAAAAAGCCGTAAACATTCTGTCGTCAGCACTTATATTTGTTCACAATCACCCCTCGGGCTCGCTTAATCCGAGTGCACAGGACGACAAACTGACTCAACGATTGAAAAATGCAGCTGAGATGCTCGATATTAAGGTGTTCGACCATATTATAGTATCCTCAATGGGCTACTATTCTTATGCCGATAATTCACGTCTGTAGTTACTATACGGCCGTCAACAATCTGCCCCAAGTTTAATTAAGGTTTGAATTTATTCTTTTTTGAATAGGATTTACCGATTAAAATACTGATAATGATATAACTTTGTATCATACAAATTATGCGGTTTTAAGACAATACTCTTTATTTCCATGAAAAAATCAATCATAACTTTCTCGCTATTAGCAATAAGCACATTGGCAAATGCTCAGCGCATTTACGACTATTCTGCAACATCAGATTTCGATATATCTGTTACTCCTAATCTGAATGTTTCCAACTTATTCGACGGAAACCCCGAGTCGATGTTTAGTTCGTCGGAGAACGTCACTATATTGTTCAGTGCCGACAATCCATTTGTTGTCACTGGTATAGGAGTTGCTTGTTCAGCTGATGCAAGTGCCGACCCTGCTATGTTCAAAATCTCAGGCAGCGCTGACAATTCTACATGGAAAACTTTGCGACGTAGCAGTACTCTGACAATCACTAACCGTAATGCGCTAAACATTATTAAGAGTACTACAACAATGGAATCAAGCTGGATTAAGCTTGAAATTCAGCCTTCCGCTGCTGGTAGCTTCGCTCTTGGCGAGATACAGATTTTTGGTTATTTCGTTCAGCCATACGCAGGAAATTTCTTGAAGGCTGATGACACCATTTTCAAGTCTTCAAATGGTGTTGTTCCCGAAAAGATTGCCAACGATGATTTGACTGACCCATTTAGGGCTTCAATGCGCGATGTCACTATTGATATCGAATTACCCTCAGCTCAAGCAATCGACTCTTACGCTATTACAGGCACAGCCATTGCTAACTCATCGCCCACAGCTTGGGAACTATATGGGAGCACCAATGGCTCTGATTGGGAAATGCTCGATATGCGCGCCAATCGTTTCCGTTCTAATGCAATCTTCAACACGCAGAAATTCAACCTGTCCGACAAATCTTTCTACCCCGACTTTGGCGAATGTGCCGATATGGCGCTTGCTTCGCTCGACGAAATGTTCTGGGCCGATTACGGACAAGGAAAGTATTTCATCAACACTTATCATCCCAACGAAGCCAACGTAAGCCGTAATTACAATTATTGGTGGATGGCGCACGCTATAGATACAATGATTGATGCTTATCTACGTACAGGCGATAACCGTTATCGCGAAAAAGCAACAGCTTTGCGTGCAGCTCAGTATCAGTATGGCATTTGGACCTACGGACGCAATGATTTGTGGAATAGCTTCTACGATGATATGGAGTGGATGTGCTTGGCTTGCATCCGTGCTTATCAAGCATTTGGCGATCAGCAATGGCTCGATGAAGCAAAGAAACTCTGGGAGTGGATTAAAGGAGGTTGGAACGACAACTTAGGTGGCGGCATTATGTGGAATACTGGCACGCCAAATGGTAAAAACTCATGCTCTAATGCGCCTGCTATGATTATTGCAGGACGTTTGCATCACATACTTGGCGGACGTGTTAACTACTCGTGGGCTGATAAGATTTGGGATTGGATGTCGGAGAATTCACTCTTCGACAATGGAATGGTGAAAGATGCCCCCGACAATAACGACTTCGGCTGGACCTTTACCTACAATCAAGGCACATGGGCTGGTGGCTCACTCGAACTTTATAAAATAACTGGCGACCAACAATATTACGACGCAGCAGTGCGCACGCTCGATTATATTGTCGATGATCGTATCTACTCGCCTGCAGGTGTTGTAGAGCATGGCGAAAATGGCGGCGGCGACGGCGGCCTGTTCAAAGGCATCCTCATTCGCTATATGACCGAATGGGTGCTCTCAGGGTTACTTGATAGCGAACGTCAGTATAAATATTCACATTTCATTTTGGAATGTGCAATGTCGCTATGGAATTGCGCTACTGACCCCTCTACAGGACGATTTAATGGCAATTGGCATACCTACCCAGATGCTCTTGACCCCAATAATGCTTCGCAGCACGGCTACGATTCATCACTGCATTTATCTGCTATTATGCTCTTTGAAATGTGCGATTTGATGCAGCGTAACAATGTATTTGCTCCCAAAGAAACCTACAACGCTGTACCTTACAAGCATTATCGACTTAAGGTCAAAGACTCACAGGGTGCAACCCTAAATCTGCCACGTTTGCAACTCATAAAAACAGGCGATTCGGGCGTAATCGACATTGAGCTTGACCAAAACATTTCAGTCAGTGTCGATGGTAGAGACATTTGTGTTGAAGGAGATGGAAGCAAAACCGTCACAATCTACGATTACGCCGGCGCAGTAATCCAATCAGGCGAATGTGTAGGTGCACGCCGCTTTACCGTCACCCCCGGCATTTACATCGTAAAAGTAACCGACGGCACCCTCAACATATCCCACAAACTCGCCCTCACCCCCTAATCTCCCGTTCACATACCGTTCAAAGCATAGTTATCGTAGACGGCCTATAGCATCTAAGGGTCCTATGCTGTGATGATATAAGCCCTACTGACAACGCGAAAGTGGCAGTAGGGCTTAAAGTTTTATCGTATTGTGTTAATAGAAAATCGGTGGGTGGGTTAGTAGTCGTAGACAAGTTCGAGGTTGTCGAGATACATTATGCTGCCATGGCCGCCAGTGAAGAAGTCGCCATATTTACTTGCAGTGCCAACAAGGATTAAATACCTTGGTTTGCGGTCTGTACTCTTGTATTCAAACTCGAATTCAAATTGCTGATATTCCGATACTTCGTGGTTACATTCCATTTTGCCATAAGCGACGATATATGAGCCGTTGACGTCAAGAAATTGCTGATTTTTGGGGTTCGTTCGGATTTCGAATGGCTCGGGTGTGTCAATTAGTGCGGCGTAGACAGAGCATACGTCGGGTGTGCCAAAGAGGTTTTCATAACCTGCGGTTGCGTGAGAGATTGGTACACAATGATATTTGAAATATCCACGTACTTTTGTTGGGCGTTCGGTGAATTCATGTCCGAATGAAAGGATTCCATTAGTTCCGTCGGTGCGCAAATATTTACCAACAAATATGTTGCCGGCAGCCAATTTGCCGATACTTCCGATGCCTATAAATCGTGTTTCGAGCTTCGCTGCAAGACCGGAGCCAGTGGCAGTGTCGTCGGTTGGCATTGAGTTGCTATCGCCGAGCGTTGTAGCACCTTTGTTTCCTGTGTCCCAGTATTGTAATCCGTCTTTTGCCCATGGATTCCAGATTTTGCCGTCTTGCCACCAATTGTCGAAACTTGCGTTTTCGGGTTGCAGATTGATACCTGTGGTAAACTCAATTTCATTGCCCTTGTCGTCGTTGGAGATAGCACGAGCCACATATTTGGTCTGCGCACCAAGGTGGATAAGTCGAGCGTAGAATGAGCCTCCGTTGTGTGTCAGCCAGCTGTCGGGCACTTTAATCCATTCCTCTGAATCGGCTTTGCGATATTCAATCGAGTTTGTGCGACCCTCTAAAGCATCGCCGTAAACCCACGCCACGTTTGTCCATGCATCGGCTCGTGTGGTAGTCACTACCGATTCGGTTTGTGAGGCATAGATAGTCCATATAGCTTTGCGCCCGTAATCGGTTACGGTTAGTTGCAAAGGCTTTGAGAGGTCAATGTTTTCGGCGAAAATGTTGGGGTGGATAGTTGAATTGACAGAGCCGAGTTTGGCTGTCAGCACTTTTACATCCTTAAGCGACGCATGCTCTGGCAGTGTGAGGACTACTCGACGACCAGGTACGTCAATCATCGATGAACCAATTTGACCGTCAACTGAGAAATAGCGCTCAATGTTTTGTACAACTTTTACTGTCCAAATATATTCTTGATATAGTTTTAGCTTATAATATTGAGGTGACGAAAGGTCGATTGTGCCCTCAATTGCGTCGCCAACGAAGACGGCATCTTTAGTGACTGTACATTCTGTTATATTGACGTTGTAGATGTCAGCCTCTTCAGTTAAATATAATGTAGCCAAACGCTTACTCGGGTCAATCTCAGTTTCCTTCAACTGATGTTCGGCTGTTAATGTCAAAATGTCGGGCTGAATGCGAGGGTAGGGGATGTCGTTTTTAATACATCCAGTCACCGCTATTAATGCAACTGCGATAAATGATATTATGTTGAGTTTACGAATCATTTTCTATTCCTTAGTTGACAGTTCAGTTGATAAACTATCTGTTAGATGCTTACGGCTATGCCGAAGTTGATGTTAAACAAGTTGAATTTGAAGTTGGCGCCAGAAGTGATTCGAGAGCCCTCTTCAATTCCATTAGTTTTCTGCGTTTCGTGCTTCAGATTAAGCCCGAAAACACCGAACGATACTTGAAAACTTACGTAGTCCATAATGAAAATACATACACCAGGACTAAAGTTCAGGCTACCTTGTTTTATTGAGGTGTTAGTTTCGCGTGGCTCGCCATTGTATAAGCGTTTGAAACGCGATGTGCCAGTGCCATACAATAGGTCAACTTCATTGAACACAGCAAAGCGTTTGCTCGGTCCAAGACCAATGTAATTGCGATAATTGATTGCTGCCGAGAAACTGTTGGCTTCGTAGCTTATATCTTTAAGAGTAAAACTCATGTCGGCATCAATGTCGAGCGATAGATTGTTTAGGTCAATCGTGCTATGGCTGTAACCGAATTTCACACCGACCGACTGGTTGTTGCGGAAGAAGTAAGAAATGCTCGGATTTATCGAGTATGACTTTACTCCCATGTCGAAATTCTGGAGTATTGAAAGTATTTCGATGTCTTCAGTTGATAATTCGCCGTATGATGCAGTCAAGCCAAACATCCATTGACCCTTTGGAATAACTAAGAAGTTGTATAGACCGCGGTCATAGCGTCCGTAGTTCTTTTGGGGAAGGATAATGCTTACAGTGTCGTTGCCGATAATTACCTTTTTGTCGTATTCGGGATGACTTGTCGTGTCGAGTCGGATTTTATTCGAGCTAAGAATGTCTTCACTGATGAAATTCGAGCGTAAGGTTGGCAGAGTGTGTATCTCTTGAGCTGAGGCGGTCAGGATAGCTGCCATAAATAATATGATTGTGTATATCAGATGTTTCATGGCTGTTATAGATAGAATACCACCCCGAAGGATACTGAGAATAAGTTAATTTTGAAATTGGCCGACTTTGAATTCATGTTTGCGATGTATATCTGGTCGGTCGTTGCTTTGGTTTTGTTGTAGGAAAAACCTAAAACGCCAATGTTGACTTCGATTGCCGAGTAGTTGTTAAGGAACATAATTAGGCCCGGCGCTAACCCAATGTTGAGCCCGAAATCGCGAGAGAATGTACCTGTGAGTTGCTCTCCGCTACCACTGCAAAGCTTTGATTCGCCATGCGACACCTCAAGTTGTATTTCATTGAATAAACCAAATCGGCGATTGCGTCCAAGACTTATATAGTTGCGGAATGCACCAATGTAATGCCAGTTTTGCCCAAGACTATAGAGATTATCTAAATTGTAGCCAGTGTCAGCACCAAGTACAATGTCGGCGTTCTTGAGGTTGGTTTTTGAGCGAGAGTATGCGAAGCGTCCACCTGCAGCGAGGTTGTCCTTGAAACAGTACATCGCCATTGGACTGACTTTGAACGAATATGTGTCGCCATTCAGATTCTCAATTACGAGAAATTGGTAGTTGTTTTGGTTTGATTGCGAATAGCTGACGCTTACGCCCGCAATCCATTGCCCTTTGGGTACGAAAGATATTTGTTCGAGCCCACGCTTGAATTCTTCTTGTGCCGATGCGCTAAATGCACCAACAACCCAAGTAATCAATATGGCAATTATGATGTGTATCCTTTTCATCTATAATCTATGATGTCGAAAATTTTCGTAAAATTACGATTTTTTTCCCTAACCATGAAATTTGTTCTTTAAAAAGAACATAATTGCGTATTTTAAACAAATTTGTGAGATTATATTTGACGAAAGCATTATATTTGCATTTATATTTTAATTAAGTCCTTATTTGATATATCTGTTGAGATATCGACTATATTTTATTCCACACATTATTATGAAAAAATCTGTTTTATCACTTGTAGTAACTGCTTTTATTTTCTCAACTTCGTGTATGACCGCTATGCAATCCGCGTCGCCCTCGCAGGAGGCAAGCGCCGATGAAAAAGGCTCTGGATTTCAATTGCCATTCCCAATAGGTGGACAATCAAGCTCTCAAGGTAGCAATTCGGGCTCGCAGCAGTCGAGCGGCTCAAGCACTCTTGGCGACATCCTTGGAGCTGTAGGCTCACTGATTGGTGGTCAGGAAGTTGATATGGCATCGCTGCATGGCACATGGGTATACGCTGACCCTGCGATTTCATTCAATAGCGAAAACTTTTTGGAGAAGGCTGGTGGTGTAGCCGCTTCGCAAGCTATCGTTAAGAAATTGCGCCCTTACTATCAGAAAGCAGGTATCGACAAACTCACAGTCACTTTTGCCGAAGATAATACTTTCTCAGTGGCATGTGGCGTCCTCAAAGCAAGCGGCAAGGTTGTTGACCTTGATGGTGGCGTTTATGAATTCCAATTCAATGCTTTCGGCAAAGTGCCCAGCGGCAAGATTAAAGCAAATATCCAGCGCTCAATAACTGACACCAGCATTACATTTGACGCAACCCGTTTGCTCGAATTGGTAAAGAAAATTGCAGCGTCGTCAAGCAATTCAACACTCCAATCAGCCTCTAAACTCGTTGAGTCATACGACGGCTTAAATATCGGTGTGAAGTTAAATAAGGCAAATTAAGCGAATTGAGTCATCGCTTAATTGTTCCTATTGCAGAGTTGCCAAATGGGAGTTAACTTGATTAGAACTAACGAAATTGCTGAGCTTTAAGAATAGAATATTACGCATTTGGCGCGATTTAAGGTATCGAAATCTTCGATTCCATGCGCGCTTTATGCATAGGTTCCAAACTTGTTCCAACATATTGGGAGTTATTGCATTTATAGCCGCTATTCTATGTATTGTCAGCCAAATATTGTTTGTTGGACTTGAACACGAACCGTCCGATTTGCTATTCTTGCGTAGGGTGATTCGCATATCGCAGATAATCTTCATTTCGAAAGTGCTTTTCGACTTGGTTTTCCGTTTCCGCCAAACCATTAAGCATACGAAGTTTATCAAATGGATAGCCGATATTTCAATATTATTGACCCTCCCTTCGTTGGTGTATTCATGCCCCGAAAAGCCATGGATTCCGTGGCTCTGTCAGATACTATATGACCAGCGCATAATTTTAGCCATTGTAGGCTTATATGCTGTCATTGATTTCTGTTATGGGATTATACGCACGTTGAGCCGTCGCGTAAATCCTACGTTTATGCTCGCAACAAGTTTCTTATTTTTTATTATTGTTGGCTCTTTCATTTTGATGATGCCGCGTTGCACCGTCAACGGCATCTCTTATATCGACTCACTATTTGTTTCGACAAGCGCAGTATGCATAACTGGGCTCTCGAGCGTTGACGTTGCTGCTACATTTACTCCATTCGGGTTGCTTGTATTGTCGTTGTTAATGCAAGTTGGTGGACTCGGGGTAATGACGTTCACGAGTTTCTTTGCGCTGTTTTTCAGTGGTAATACCTCCGTTTATAGCCAATTGGTAGTGAAGGATATGATTTATTCGAAGACTATCAACTCTTTGCTGCCTACGCTATTATACATTCTGTTGTTTACGTTAACAGTCGAGGCTATAGGTGCTGTGGCGATATTTATGTGTATCCATGGCACACTCGATATGTCGTTTAAGGATGAGATTATCTTCTCGGCATTCCATGCTATGTCGGCATTCTGTAATGCTGGCTTTTCTAATATTGAAGGTGGGCTGTCGAATCCGGCATTACTCAATTCTAATCAAATATTTTATTTGGTAGCTTCAGGGCTGATTTTCCTTGGCAGTATAGGCTTCCCATTGCTTGTCAATTTTAAGACAATTCTATTCAATTACGTACGTAGATTTTGGCATTGGCTTATCCACCGCCGACGTATAGGCGAGCCAATCCATGTGTACGATATGAACACAAAGGTGGTGTTGCTCACTACCCTTACAATCTTTGGCGTCAGCTCGCTGCTATTCTTTATATTCGAGTATCAGAATACACTTGCCGACTTGAGCTTATATGAAAAGATTGTGCAGTCGATATTCAACTCATTTGTGCCTCGAAGCTCTGGATTCGCATCGTTGAATCCCAACAACTTCCTGAATATCACTATTATAATGATGATAGCGTTGATGTGGGTTGGTGGTGCTTCGCAGTCAACCGCAGGTGGTGTTAAAGTCAATACTATCGCCATTATGTTCCTTCAACTGAAGTCGGTGATTCGAGGTCAAAGCCAAGTTGTGGCTTACAATCGCATCGTGTCGAATGAGTCGGTTCGTCGAGCCAATGCGGTTATAGCTCTGTCAATCATAGGCTACATATTTTTCTCTCTAATTTTGATAGCTTTAGAGCCGGGAGTGTCGGTCAAGGCTTTGCTCTTTGAGTCGGCTTCGGCACTATTCACTGTTGGCTCGTCGTTGGGGGTAACAGCTTCGCTTACTGTGCCGTCGAAAGTTCTACTCAGCGTTGCGATGTTCCTTGGTCGCGTTGGATTGCTTTCGTTGCTCATCGGATTCTTCGAACATCAAGGCGAGTCTCCGCTGCGTCATCCAGTCGACAACGTGATTATCAACTAATTGTCATAATAACGAATAAATTCTCTAAACAAAAATATTTTCAACTATGCGTTACCTTATCATCGGACTCGGAATTTATGGAACAAACCTTGCCCACAATCTTACAAGTATGGGGCATGAAGTGATTGGTGTCGATATAGCACCTCAGAAAGTAGAGGCCATAAAGGATTATATCTCTACCGCATACATTATCGATTCGACCGATGAGCCCTCGTTGGCTGCACTGCCGTTGAAAAATGTCGACTTGACAATCGTGGCTATAGGCGAGAATTTTGGCGCGAGCATTAAAACGGTAGCTTTGTTGAAAAAAATGGGAGTAACTCACATATACGCCAGAGCTATTGACGACCTCCACGAGTCTATTTTGCAAGGTTTGAATGTAGAGCGCATACTTACTCCCGAACAGCGCGCTGCTCGCGACCTTACTTTTGAAATGGAAATCGGAAGTTATGCAAAAGTACTATGTGTTGATCAAGATTACTATGTAATCAATTTCAAGGTGCCCAACTATTTCCTCGGAATGAAATATGCTGAGATTACCCCCGAAAAAGCATTCGGAATGAAGCTAATCACAGCTACACGTAGCTATCGACATACCAACATTTTGGGCGTAGTCAGCGACACCCAAAAGTTACTCGACCTCGAAACACCCGGACTCATTGTTGAGGAAAACGACACCTTTACTTGCTTCGGTACCTCAAAAATGTATCGCCAAATGTTCCGCTACATCAATTAATCAATATTCATCGCAATCCTTACGTATTTATACCTCGCGGATTTGCGATAGGAAAATCGTAGGGCTATAAAAACGGGAGGTGTCAGCTGCTTGATTGACAGTTGACACCTCTTGTGCGTTGTATCTAATTGGTTGTCGCTGGCTTATTGTGCTTTGATGAGCTATGCCGGTAGGTGGCTTTCGTCGGATATAATCTGTTTGTTTTCGCAGCGCAATACCTTAGCTGGGAATTGCTCGAGGAAGTTGAGATTGTGCGTTGCCATAATCACTGTAGTACCCGATTCTGCAATCTCTCGAAGCATATTCACAATTTGTGCGGCAGTTTCGGGGTCGAGGTTGCCAGTCGGCTCGTCGGCGAGAATCAATTTAGGCTTGTTCAGAAGCGCACGAGCAATGACGATGCGCTGTTGTTCTCCACCCGAGAGTTCGTGAGGCATTTTATATGATTTGTTAAGCATGCCAACCTCTTTCAACACCTCTTCGATTCGACGATCGATGTCTTCCTTTACTTTCCATCCCGTAGCTTCAAGCACAAAGCGCAGATTGTCGTACACATTGCGGTCGGTCAATAGTTGAAAGTCTTGAAACACGATACCAATCTGTCGACGTAGGTAAGGGATTTGTTTGCGTCGAATTTCGCGAAGATTATAATCGAATATTTGAGCTTCGCCTGATTCAACCGGTATTTCGGCATAGAACGTTTTCATCAAACTACTCTTGCCGCTGCCCACTTTCCCAATAAGAAATACGAATTCCCCTTCGTGGAGTTCAATGTTGACATGTTTAAGCACTACAAGCTCCTTGCGAAGCACTTCTACATCGGAGTATTTAATCAGTTCCATAGCAAAGCGGTCGGTTGCCGCAGTATTTTTGTGATTATAATTTTATTAGTTGCCGTTGTCGGATATGAATTTTATTCGAGCCAAGCGAATCTCTTCGTCGGTATAGTCGCATCCGAGTTCTTTAATTGCGTCCTCAAGGTCGTCGCTTTCGCTCTCTTTGAAGTAGTCCAAAATATCTTCCATTCGATCATCTTCCATAATTTCGTTCATGAAATATGTGATGTCGATTTTGGTGCCAGCGTAAACAATAGCTTCCACCTCGTCGAGCAGTTCGTCGAATTCAAACCCTTTGGAGTTGGCCAATTCGTCGAGTGCAATCTTGCGGTCGATAGCTTGAATTATCGACACCTTCACCATACTCTTCTTAGCGACGCTTCTAACTCGCAAGTCCTCTGGGCGTTCAATCTCGTTGTCCTCAACGTGGCGCTTGATTACCGATACAAATTCGTCGCCATAGCGTCGAGCCTTGCTTTGTCCTACACCTGTGATATTGCCCAATTCTTCGATTGAGATTGGATAGGTTGTCGCCATAGCTTCGAGCGACGGGTCTTGGAATATGACGTAAGGCGGAAGATTATGCCTTTTGGCTATTTTCTTTCGAAGGTCTTTCAGTATGGAGTATAGCTCAGGGTCGACTGCGCATGTTGCGCCACTCTTTATTCCTGCATCCTCTTCGTCGTCGTTGAACACCTCGTCCTCTACGATTTTGAACGATGTTGGTTTTGCCAAAAATTTCTTTCCTTTCGGGGTGATTTTCAGCAAGCCGTAGTTCTCAATTTCGCGGTCGATATATCCAGCGATAATGCCTTGACGTATAATAGTGTTGAGCATCTTGGCGTCGGAGCCTTGCATAGTGCCGAACGATTCGAGCTCATCGTGGTGGTACGACTTGACATCGTTGGTGGCGCGTCCAGTCAATACATCGACAATGTGTTCAGCCTTGAATTTCTCTTTGAGTGTGCTTATCACTTCGAGAGCTGCACACAGTTCCTCTTTTGCTTCAACTTGCTTCTTGGGATTTCGGCAGTTGTCGCAATTTCCGCAATTCTCTTCTTCGTATTTCTCGCCAAAGTAATGGAGCAAAGTGCGGCGGCGACATAGCGACGATTCAGCGTAGCAAGCTGTTTCAACGAGTAGTTGCTTGCCGATTTCCTGTTCAGCTACAGGCTTACCTTGCATAAATTTTTCCATTTTCTGCAAGTCCTTTGCTGCATAGAATGTGATGCACTTGCCTTCGCCACCGTCGCGCCCGGCACGCCCAGTTTCTTGATAGTAGCCTTCGAGCGACTTAGGCATATCATAGTGTATCACAAATCTTACGTCGGGCTTGTCGATTCCCATTCCGAATGCAATTGTAGCCACAATTATGTCGACATTCTCCAAAAGGAAAGCGTCTTGATTGTCGGAGCGGGTAACGGAGTCCATTCCGGCGTGGTAGGGTAGTGCTTTGATGTCGTTAAGCACGAGCAGTTCAGCCAATTCCTCCACTTTCTTGCGGCTTAGGCAATATATAATGCCGGAACTGCCAGGGTGATTTTTAATGTATTTAATGATGTCGCGGTCGATGTTTGCAGTCTTTTGGCGCACCTCGTAGTAGAGGTTTTTGCGGTTGAACGACGACTTAAATACCGTTGCATCCTGCATGCCAAGATTCTTTTGAATGTCGTGCTGCACCTTCGGTGTGGCCGTTGCAGTAAGTGCAATTACGGGGCGAACAGAGATTTCATTTATTATCGGGCGAATGCGTCGATACTCTGGGCGGAAATCGTGTCCCCACTCCGAAATACAGTGAGCTTCGTCCACAGCGTAGAACGAGATTTTCACCGTTTTCAGAAATTCAATATTCTCTTCCTTAGTCAGCGATTCGGGTGCCACGTATAGCAGCTTGGTGCATCCGCTTCGCACATCGGCCTTTACCTTTTCGATTGCGGCTCGGTTGAGCGATGAATTGAGGAAATGCGCAATGCCGTCGTCCTCGCTATAGTTGCGCATCGCATCAACTTGATTTTTCATCAAGGCAATAAGCGGCGAAATTACTATCGCCGTGCCCTCCATTAATAGCGAGGGCAATTGGTAGCAAAGCGATTTGCCGCCGCCAGTAGGCATTAGCACAAAGGTATCGCGCCCTGACATTAGGGAGTGCATAATTTCTTCCTGTTCGCCTTTGAATTTATCAAAGCCGAAGTGGAGTTTGAGCGCTTGAGTTAGTTGTTCTTTGCTGACCATATTTTGCCAAATGAGGGTTGTTTGTAATGCGCAATTGGTTTAATTGCTTATCAGGTCGAGGTTGGTTTTTGCGAGTTTCTCGCGAGCATATTCTTTGGTTACGCGGAAACTCTTTTTGTTGGTTGAGGGTATTTCATACATTGCATCAATCATCACAGTCTCAACGATTGAGCGCAATCCACGAGCACCGAGTTTGTATTCGATAGCTTTGTCTACGATGAAGTCGAGCATATCGTCGTCGAACGTGAGCGTGACTTTGTCCATAGCAAACAGCTTGACGTATTGGCGAGTAATTGCGTTTTTTGGCTCAGTGAGCACTCGGCGCAGAGCCTCGCGGTCGAGCGGATTCAAGTGGGTCACGATAGGTAGACGGCCGATAATTTCGGGTATCAATCCGAATGATCTCAAGTCCTGAGGTGCAACGTATTGCATAAAGTTGTCGCGGTCGACGTTGCGCTTTACGATGTCGGTTGCAAAACCTACGGTGTGGGTGTTCAATCGCTGAGCTATCTTTTGCTCGATTCCGTCGAACGCACCTCCGCAAATGAACAGGATGTTCTTTGTGTCGACAGGTATCATTCGCTGCTCGGGGTGTTTGCGTCCGCCTTGTGGTGGGACGTTGACGATTGAGCCTTCGAGTAGCTTGAGCAATCCTTGCTGCACGCCTTCGCCACTTACGTCGCGAGTGATTGAAGGATTGTCCCCCTTGCGAGCTATCTTGTCGATTTCATCGATGAATACAATGCCTTTTTGTGCTTTTTCTACGTCGTAGTCGGCTGCCTGAAGCAGGCGTGTCAATAGGCTTTCAATGTCCTCACCAACGTAACCGGCTTGTGTCAATACCGTAGCGTCGACTATAGTGAATGGCACGTCAAGGAGTCGGGCAATGGTTTTAGCCAACAGTGTTTTGCCTGTGCCGGTAGGACCTACCAATATGATGTTGCTCTTTTCGATGTCGACATCGTCGTCGGTGCTTTGAGCTAAACGCTTGTAATGGTTGTAAACGGCAACCGACAGATATTTCTTTGCATCCTCCTGCCCGATTACGTAGTTGTCGAGAAATACTTTGATGTCGGCTGGCTTGGGTAGCTTTTTGAGCGAGTTCTCAGCATCCTTTTTCTTTTTGTCCTCTTTGTTACCACCCATTGTTAATTCGAGAATCTCTTCGAAATGTTGGTGATAGCTTTTGAGGCAGTCGGTGCAGATGTAAACATCCTGATACACGCCCGAGGGAAGGAGATATCGAGCCTCCTTCTCAGTACGCCCACAGAATGCGCATATATTATTGCTTTCTTGCTTTTTTGCCATACTAATGTTTAGAGTGAATGATTGCGCTTGATGTAGTGCGGTCTTGATTTAGTTTTGTTTAGTGCGAATGAGCACGTCGTCAATCATACCATATTCTTTGGCTTCTTCGGCAATCATCCAGTAGTCGCGGTCGGAGTCATGCTCTACCTTTTCGTATGGCTGACCTGAATGGTCGGCGATGATGTTGTAGAGTTCTTTCTTGAGTTTCTGAATTTCACGAGCAGTAATTTCGATATCGGACGCTTGACCCTGAGCGCCACCCATTGGCTGATGAATCATCACGCGTGAATGTTTTAGCGCAAAGCGTTTGCCTTTGGCGCCTGCAACGAGCAGCACTGCCGCCATTGAAGCAGCCATACCGGTGCATATTGTTGATACGTCGCTTGAGATGTATTGCATTGTGTCGTATATGCCAAGGCCAGCATAAACCGAGCCACCGGGTGAGTTGATGTAGATTGATACATCTTTACCGGGGTCAGAGTTGGCAAGGTAGAGCAACTGCGCTTGAATCACGTTGGCTGTGTAGTCGTTAACATCAGTGCCGAGGAAGATGATGCGGTCCATCATCAAGCGTGAGAACACGTCCATTTGAGCTACGTTGAGTTGGCGCTCTTCGATGATAGTCGGAGAGATGTAGCTTGACGTGATGTTAGGGGTTGAAACGAGAGTTGACGAAGCTGTTGAATTGGTTGCCGACATGTATTGGTCGAGTGCAAGGCCATTCATTCCAAGGTGCTTCACTGCGTAATTTCTGAAATCTTTGCTCATATTTTGTCTTTAAGTCTTAAATTCTTACTAATGTTTAATATCCCTCTTGTCAATTGATTAGGACATACTTATTCAAAATTAAGTATTTTTTTTGAAACTACAAAATTTATTTTCTTCTTTCGCTACAAAAAATTTATTTTTCGTTTTTTTTTCGATGCAGGCAACAATGTCTGGCTGTAGGGGATGATAGGTAGCTAAAGCTGACAATAACTTGTCTTATGAATAGGCGTTGTTGAGAATTCTCACGGTTTCTCAGTTAATTCTCAATTGCTATTACGTTGGTTAACTGTGCATTAAGTGGATTTTCTCATTTTCTCACTGGTGTTAGGATAATAGATGGTTAATATAGGTATAATTATGTTCTTAATACGCTATATATCAATAATATATATAATAAATAATATATTATACAATATAAATATATATATCCTATATATTAGATTATTTACAAAGATTGATATTTGCTTTAGATGTTTACTGTTAAGAGGTGCGTGAGAATTTGAGAAAAACGAGTTAAAGTACTGTTGTATAGTGATATAGGCGATGAGAATAAACTGAGAAAGTGTGAGAATTCTCACGTAATAGATTTGTGTGGATTATCAGAATGAATAAGGGCGCTGCTCTGCAACGCAGGCTATCAGGGTAGACTAAATTTTTATGGAGGCATAAATAGCGAAGCCTCCGAACCGATGTTCAGAGGCCTCGTTATTGAGTTGCTTAGGGTTTATGCTCTTGCAGAGCAGCCCTAAGGTTGGAATGTTATTATTTCTGAGCTTCTTCAGCTACTTTTTTGAAATCTTCGAGCGACACGGGCTTGATTTCGATGTTAGCCATATTTTTGATAGCGTTGAAGAGTTTGCGGTCGCCAACTTCTTCGATGATGCGTGAGCGAGAGTTGCGGTCAGAGAGTATGCGGTCAGCATAGCCACCTACAGTTTCATCGTCGAGGTTGTACATGCCAAATTGAGCGAGCTGTTGAGCAGCGATGCTCTTAGCGTAATTCTTAACATCTTCTTCTTCAATCTTGAAGCCAGCTTGTTCTGCGATGCGTTCTTTGATGAGTTGCCATTTGATTGAAGGAATCATCTTTTCGAATTCTGCATCGATGTTTTCAGCAGTCAATTCTTCGTTGCGAGCAACGAGCCATTTTTTGAGGAATGTTGCAGGGAGTTCGAAATTGCCGAATTTTTCGATGAGTTCTTTTTCAGTAGTGATTTGGAAGAGGTTTTCGCTGTTGGGTGCGAGTTGTGAAGCAACCATACTTTTCACGTTGTTGTGATATTCCTCTTCGGTAGTTACTTTGTCCTTGCCGAACACTTCATCGTAGAATTCCTGACCATATTCAGCGAGGCGGTTAACGATGATTTCAGCGATAGAGAGTTCGAAATCGCTCTTAACTTCAGCTGCAACCTCTTTGTCGATGTTGAGCATAGAAGCGAGTTCTGAAGCGTTGCCTTCGCATGAGTTCCATGGGTTGAATACCACTTTGTCGCCTACTTTTTTGCCTGCAAACTTAGCTTCTTCATCTTTAGCTTTGAAGAGGAATGGAGCTACGATGCCTGAAGCAACTTGGATTGCATCTTCAGCAGTGTTGACAGTGCCGTCTTCGTTGAGTTGCATCAAAGAGCCTTTCACGAGTGCACGTTCTTCGTATTCTTCGCCTGCTTGCTGTGAGCCGAAGCGTTCGCGGAGCATTTTGTCCTGCTGGTCGTGCATTTCTTGGCTAACTTCAATGGGGTAGTAGGGGAGAGTAGTAGTCTTGTCGAGAGTGATGTTGAGCTCAGGTGCTACACCGATTTCATATTCGAAAGTGTAGTCCTTCATTTCGAGCGAAATTTCCTTAACTTCAACTGGAAGTGGCTCGCCAAGAACGTTGAGTTTGTTTTCTTGAATGTAGTTAACTACTGCGTTGTAAACTTCGTTGTTGAGCACATCGCTTTTAACTTGTTTGCCAAAAAGGCGAGTGAGCTGGCCGAGGCTAACGTGTCCTTTACGGAAGCCGGGGATGTTGTGTGTGCGGCCGATTTCGCGTAGTTGTTTTTCGATTTTTCCTTGATAGTCGTTTTCTACAACATTAACGATGATTTTGGCGCTGCCATCATCGAATTTTTCGAGCGTTACGTTCATTATTTAATTACGTTTTAGTGTTTCCAATTTTATTCGTGCGTCGGCTAAAACTCAGCTTTGTTATTAGTGAGGATTCGAGCCCAACGCATCTTTGCATAAATAAAAATG
This sequence comes from Muribaculaceae bacterium, assembly GCA_017629835.1. GTDB lineage: Bacteria > Bacteroidota > Bacteroidia > Bacteroidales > Muribaculaceae > JAGBWK01. The sequence goes on from JAGBWK010000017.1 coordinate 39,744, forward strand.
CACCCATAAAGACGCATTTTCAAATTAAGCATACAAAGTTAACATAAATTCTGCTATTTAACAAATTTCAATCCTACGACTTTCGATTTTCTTGTAGCTTAATCCTCAATAAAATAGCGTTTTGCATAAATTTAACTGCAAAATCATAATTTTTTAAAAAAAATATTGCGAAAAAATTTGGAGATCTCAAGAATGTAATTTACTTTTGCAGTGTACTAATAAGCTAATACACAAAAATTCTTAATCGTTTATTTGCTACATACTCTATTTAATATATAAAATTCATAATCAAATTCACATAATATTATATGTTGACTATTAACAATCTAACATTTCGTTATCCCTATCGCAGCAAGCCTGCGGTAAATAACGTGTCGCTTGAAATCCTGCCGGGTGGCATTTATGGCTTGCTTGGCGAAAATGGTGTTGGCAAGTCCACGCTATTGTATCTTATTTCGGGATTGCTCACCCCTAATGAGGGCAATTCTATGCTTTTTGGAGTTGATACTCGTAAGCGTGAGCCTCAAACGCTTAGCGACATTATCCTCGTTCCCGAAGAATTCAATTTACCCAATATCAGCCTCAGTGAGTATGTCAAAGTAAATGCTCCGTTCTATCCTAATTTCTCGCAAGAGATTCTCGAATTGTGTCTTGATGAATTTCATCTCGAACGTAATCTTCATTTAGGTCGATTGTCAATGGGGCAGAAGAAGAAAGTTTTCATCGCCTTTGCAATAGCTGCTAATACGAAATTGCTGCTTATGGACGAGCCAACCAACGGCTTCGATATCCCCGGAAAAGCCGCTTTTCGTGCAATTATGGCACGCACAATGTCGGAAGAGCGAGCTGTAGTTATCTCTACTCATCAAGTTCAAGATATCAACCTTCTGCTCGACCATGTAATTATAATGGCCAACGACGGCATAGTGCTCAATGCAAGCGTCGGTCAAATCCTTCAAAAACTTGCATTTAAGGTTACTATTAATCAAGAAGAAATCGAGCAGGCGCTATTTGCTCAACCTTCACTTGCTGGAGCTGTGATTGTGAAGGAGAATACCGACGGCATTGAAACAGATATCAATCTCGAATCCCTCTTCCAGCTCGCAGTGTTTAACCGTCCTATTGTTGAACGAATTTTCCAAAATAAGTAGTTATGAACCAGATATTTTCATTCGATAGATTCAAATTGATGTTCGTCCATGAGTTGCGCTCCAACTGGCGCCTCTATCTTTCGCTTTTTGGACTTTCGCTCGGCATATATTTTGCTATCATACTGTTTTCATCAGTCGCAGCCTACAATGGCGTGAATCGAGCCTTCTCACTCGGATTGATAAGCTATCAAGAAACCTTCGTAGAAACGACTTACGAAGAAATGATATTTTACTATATCATACTATTTATAGCTGGATGTGTAGTCGGCTCAAAACTGTTTTCTGGAATGAAAAACAAGCCGTCGGCTATCAGTACCCTTATGCTTCCGGCAAGCCAATTTGAGAAATTTTTCGTCAACTGGCTTATATGTGTTCCAATTTTCCTTCTTGTTTTTACGGGTGGCTGCCTGATTGCTGATTACCTAATTTGGGCGATTCTATCGGTAATGTTCCCACATTGTATGGTTCAACCAGTTGGTTTCGATTTAATAATGAATGACAGCAGTTTCTTCGTGAAGACTATGTACTTCTATTTATGCGTTCAGTCGCTATATGTGCTTGGCGCATCGATTTGGTATCGACGACCTATTGTTACAACAACTCTCGTTTGTTTGGCTCTTATATTTGCAGCTGTAATTCTTGATGCAATCTTAGCGGTGTATTTAATGACAGATGAAGCTGTACATCGCATGAATAGTTTTGATTTTTATAGTGAAGACATTCCTCTTATTGCTATATGCTCATTGCTGTTTTGCTTTATTAACTACGCTGTGGCATACTATCGCTTCCGCGAAAATGAAATAATTCAACGTTGGTAATACTATGGATTTCAGTAATATAGCTAAGCCTATCTACCTTCAGATAGCCGACCGAATTTGCGACGCAATTTCCGACGGAACATATCCTCCCGATAGTCGAATACCGTCGGTGCGTGATTATGCAAGTAAGTTTCAAGTGAATCCCAATACGGTTATGCGTTCTTACGAGTATCTCGCCGACGAGGGTGTTATTTATAATAAACGAGGTTTAGGATTTTTTGCTGCAGCAGATGCTGAGGAGCAAATAGTTCGACTCCACTCTGAAACTTTCTTCAAAAACGAGGTGAATTATTTCTACGAGCGACTGAGGAATCTCGGCGTCAGTGCAGGACAGCTCGCTCAATTGTATGATAATTACCTAAAAGAGAATCCAAAATGAAAAAGACAACATATATACTCATGGCAATGGTTGCTGCCTTCTTTCTCTATAATATTTTGGCAGTATTATTCTTGTTCGACTGATAACGTGAAGCTAAACACAAGGTGGTATCCAATCGGCTAATCTGTAGGTGGTTAACCGACTTTGATGCGGCGAATTTTAATATTAGCCCATGCCATTATCAATGTCATTATTGGGCTTAAATAGTTGAATACGCAGTAGGGTAGGTAGGCCAATGTTGGCACGCCCAACACGGTTGCTTGTGTAAGTCCGCAGGAATTCCACGGTATCAGTACCGATGTGACTGAAGTTGAATCCTCAATCGTACGGCTCAATAATAGCTTGTTGAGGTTGTTGCGCTCATACATCGACTTATAGATGTTGGCTGAAATGATAATTGAAAGGAACTGGTCGCCAGTCGATGCGTTCAATGTGATGCCCGAAGCAACTGTTGCAGCCACAGATGAAGTTGCCGATTTCAGTCGTCGATGCAGCGAATGGGTGATGCGCGCTATCATTCCACCGCCAATCATTACGCCCCCAAATATTGCAGCGCAGCTCACTAAAAACACCGTCGGCATCATACCCTCGATGCCTCCTGTTACGACCAACTCATTCAGCATTTCAGAGCCTGTGTCGATTTGTGTGGTGAACAGCATACTGTTGGCTCCTGCAACGATGCTGTCCCACATTGCATCGCTGCCTGCCAACGTTGCTACTATCTGTGGTTGAAATATGTACATAGCGGCAAGTCCTGCAAGTGTGCTTGCGCTCAGCGTAACGTAAGAGTTTGAGCGAAAAGCAATCATTACAATAGTGACGCAGGGTACAATCAGCAGCCATGGGGTCAAGTTGAATGTCTCGCTTAGACTTTTAGTTAATTCCGATTCGGCTATTATCTCGCTATGATTGCCAAAATATCCTGCTAATGTGAATACTATAAGTGTGATAACCATTGTAGGCACGGTTGTCAACATCATATATCGTATGTGGGCAAATAGATTCACTCCACACGACGACGATGCCAATACGGTTGTGTCGCTCAACGGTGATATTTTGTCGCCAAAGTATGCTCCAGATATTACCGCGCCAGCTACCCAACCCGCTGAGTAGCCGAGCACCTCGCCGATGCCCATAAATGCTACGCCAATCGTTGCAATAGTAGTCCACGAGCTGCCACCCAATACTGATATAATTGCACAAACAACGCAAGCGGCTAAAAGAAACGTGTTGGCGTTCAAAACGCTTAGCCCATAGTCGATTAGCAACGGAACTACACCGCTGAGCATCCATGTGGCTGATACTGTACCTATCAGTAGTAAAATCGGAATTGAAGGCAATATCTGCTTGGCTGCAGTGTATAAGCCTTTCGCTATTTGAGATGCGCTACAGTGGCTATAGCCGAAAGCGATTGTTGCGGCAATAAGTGCTGTCGCAATCAATAGCCATGGACCTATTGTCTGCACCGCAAATGCCCCCATTGCAACGACGATGCAAATCATCGAACTGATTAACAATCCTATCGGAATGAGCGACATCGCAAGCGTCGGCTCGCGGTAGCTGTTGCGTTTGGAATCCTTGTTGTTGTTGCCCGAATCGGCATTGTGCCTATTGTTGGTGTTGTTCAATTGCTTACCTGTTTAATGAAAATTGGCTGCAAATTTACGGATTTTGAATATGATTTACAATACGATTTTGTGAATTTTCCTATCGTAAAGTTAAGTTTTTGCCCCTCAATCAGTGAGTTATAAGATTTTTTAGCACCCTTTTACTTCATTTTGCCAAAATCAAAAAAACGCTTTAATATTTCGGCGAAAATTCGTAACTTTGTACAAAATTTTTCCCATAGGTCAATAGCGTGAATCGGCGCATCCAAAACCATTGCAAACAATGCCAATTCACGAAGCCACGGGAGTTATTGTTTCATCCGAGCTTGATAGCTCTTAATAGTTTATTAATGAAAGTAATGAAGTTTGGCGGCACATCCGTAGGATCTGCCCAGCGAATGAAGGATGTTGCCAAGTTAATTACAAGCCGTGGACGTAATCTTATTGTGCTCTCGGCTATGTCAGGTACAACCAACTCTCTTGTTGAAATCTCTGATTATCTTTATAAAAAGAACGTCGACGGAGCTAAGGAAACTATTAATCTGCTTGAATCAAAATATCGTCGAGTTATTTCCGAACTCTATTCAACTGATGAATACCGCGATAAAGCAACTGAAGCAATCGGTAATTGCTTAAAGTATATTCGTTCGTTTTCAAAGGATATTTTCACTATGTTTGAGGAGCGCGAAATCCTCGCTCAAGGTGAATTGATGTCGACAGCTCTGTTGAATCTCTATTTGCAAGAGATTGGTACTAATTGCGTGCTGCTCCCAGCGCTCGATTTTATGCGCACCGACAAAAATGCTGAAGCCGATACTCACTACATTGGTGAGCATCTCACAGCAATGATGAAAGAATATCCCGATGCCGACCTTTTCCTTACTCAAGGTTACATCTGCCGCAATGCTTATGGCGAAATCGACAACCTCAAGCGTGGTGGCTCTGACTTGACTGCATCAATCATCGGCTCTGTGATTTCTGCCGACGAAATTGAAATTTGGACCGATATCGACGGTATGCACAACAACGACCCACGATTTGTTGAGGGTACCAAGCCAGTTGCCGAACTCAACTTCGAAGAGGCTGCCGAATTAGCTTATTTTGGAGCAAAAATTTTGCACCCCACTTGCATCCTTCCTGCTAAATTGAATAATATTCCAGTGCGTTTGCTCAACACTATGCAGCCCGACGCCCCTGGCACACTTATTCATAACTCGTCGGAAGCACACCGCATCAAAGCTGTTGCTGCAAAAGACAATATCACTGCAATCAAAATCAAGTCGGGACGTATGCTTTTGGCTTACGGTTTCTTGCGTAAAGTGTTCGAAATCTTCGAAACTTACAAGACTCCAATCGATATGATTGCTACATCCGAAGTAGGTGTATCGGTAACTATCGACAACGAGCACAATATTGAACATATCCTCAACGACCTCAAGAAGTTTGGTACAGTCACCGTCGACCGCGATATGGTAATTATCTGTGTCGTAGGCGACCTCGAATGGAATAACCGCGGCTTCGAAGCTCGTGCAACTGATGCTTTGCGCGACATCCCCGTGCGTATGATTTCCTATGGCGGTAGCAATTTCAACATCTCGTTCCTCGTTCGCAAAGAAGATAAGGTTGAAGCATTGAATGCCTTGTCGCGGAATCTTTTTGATTGATATTGTTAGGCCCATTATCGACGGACCTTTCGCTATTATAACGATATTTCAAGCCTTCATATATTAAAGACTTTGAACTCAAATAGTAAAACACCAGTCTATCTCTACGACCTTGAGTTGCTTCGCAATACGCTCAATGCGTTGACCGATGCGTCAGCAAATCCGTCGTATCGTGTGCATTATGCAATGAAAGCTAATGCCAATCCGATGATTTTGGCTCAAATTAAAGAGGCTGGACTCGGTGTTGATACTGTTAGCGGCGGCGAAATTCGCAGAGCTATTGAAGCAGGCTTCGCACCTAAAAGCATTGTGTTCGCAGGAGTTGGCAAAACCGACGAAGAGATTCAGTATGCGTTAAGCATCGGCATCGGTTGCTTTAATGTTGAGTCGCTTCCCGAGCTGATTAACATTTCTGAAATAGCCTCTCAACTTGGAGTTGTTGCTCCGATAGCACTACGAGTTAATCCTAATATCGACGCTCATACTCATCACTACATCACAACAGGTCTGAGCGAAAATAAATTCGGCATCGACCTCCGACAGCTTGATGCAGTAGTGGATAAAGCTCGCGAACTACCCGGTATAGACCTGCAAGGATTGCATTTCCACATCGGCTCGCAAGTGACTATCGCTGAGCCATTCCGCATTCTTTCGCAGCGAATCAATGAGTTGCAGACGAGTTTCGAGAAGCGCGGCGTTACTTTCCGTAGCATTAATGTAGGGGGTGGACTTGGCATCGATTACGATAATCCGCAAGTTAATCCTATTCCCGATTTCAAATCATATTTTGATGCGTTCTCTGAACTTCAGCTTCGCGAAGGTCAGGAGTTGCATTTTGAGCTTGGACGAGCTATAGTAGGTCAGTGCGGTACACTTTTGACGAAGGTGCTCTACGTCAAAGAGGGCGTTGATAAAACTTTCGCTATAGTTGATGCTGGTATGACTGAACTCATTCGCCCAGCATTATATGGCGCGCTGCATCATATAGTCAATCTCTCGAATCCGCAAGGCGCAGAACGATTGTACGATGTAGTTGGTCCTATCTGCGAGTCAAGCGACACCTTTGCTACCGACCTAACTCTTCCGGAGGTGCGCCGTGGCGATTTACTACGTATATTCTCAGCAGGAGCCTATGGCGAAACTATGGCTTCGCAATATAATTCCCGACAACTCCCTTCAAGCATCCGTTTGTCGGAATTTGAAGGTTAGTTCTTAAACATTTGATAATAATAAATAATAATCATATATCCTGTTTTCAGACATGGTTTCTTACTTCAAGAAGGGCGCTGACATAATTTATGCCGTAGAAAGCGACCACCGTTTCAATGATTCGGAGAATGAACGCCTATCATGGCTTCTCTCAGGTGCTAAACCGCTAAAGTCGACATCTGTCAAAGGACGATTCATCGGTCCTCGTCGCGAAATGATTACTCCATGGAGTACTAATGCTGTCGAAATTACCCAAAATATGGGGCTGACTGGCATTACTCGTATCGAGGAATTTCATCGCGCCAATGCCGACACTACTTACGACCGTATGCTCTCTCGTGCATACGACGGTCTTAACTCACGCGTTTTCACTATCAACAAGCGCCCCGATCCTATCGTTTATATCGACGATATCCATGCTTACAACCTTCAGGAAGGTCTTGCACTTAGCGCCGACGAGGAAGAATACCTCACAAATCTTGCTAAGAAGCTCGGCCGCAAGTTGACTGATAGCGAAGTGTTCGGTTTCTCTCAGGTAAACTCTGAACACTGCCGCCATAAAATCTTCAATGGCACTTTCGTTATCGACGGCGAAGAACGCGAAATGTCGCTCTTCAAGCTCATCAAGAAAACCTCACAAGAAAACCCCAACGGGCTTGTGTCGGCTTACAAGGACAACGTAGCATTCGTCAAAGGTCCTAAAGTTGAACAATTCTATCCTGTCAATCCCGATAAACCCGACTATTTTGCAGTTAAACCTCTCGATACTGTTATCTCGCTCAAGGCTGAAACTCACAACTTCCCAACAACTGTAGAGCCTTTCAATGGCGCTGCAACTGGCTCAGGTGGTGAAATTCGCGACCGTCTTGGTGGAGGTAAAGCGAGTCTTCCCCTCGCTGGTACTGCAGTTTATATGACCTCATATCCTCGTCTCACTGGCGAGCGCAACTATGAGTTGATGATGAACCCACGCGTTTGGCTCTACCAAACTCCTGCCGAAATCCTTATTAAGGCCTCAAATGGTGCTTCCGACTTCGGCAACAAGTTCGGTCAGCCACTTATCTGCGGTTCACTGCTCACTTTCGAACATGAAGAAGAGGGCCGTTTCTACGCTTACGACAAGGTGATTATGCTCGCTGGTGGTGTAGGTTTCGCTGCTAAGAAAGATGCTATCAAGGGCGAGCCCGACCCAGGTCAGAAAGTTGTGATTATGGGTGGCGACAACTATCGCATCGGTATGGGTGGTGGCGCAGTTTCTTCAGTTGAAACTGGTCAGTACGACAACTCTATCGAGCTTAACGCCGTTCAGCGCGCTAACCCCGAAATGCAAAAACGCGTTTCAAACGTGATTCGTGCGCTTGCCGAAGATGACAACAACCCAATCATCTCAATCCATGACCATGGCGCAGGTGGTCACCTCAATGCTCTCTCTGAACTTGTTGAAGCTACTGGCGGACATATCGAACTCGATGCACTCCCCATTGGCGACAAAACTCTTTCTGCTAAAGAAATCGTTGGTAACGAAAGTCAGGAACGTATGGGTCTCGTTATCAATGCCAAGGATATTCCTTACGTTGAACGCATCGCTCAACGCGAACGCGCTCCGCTTTATGTAGTTGGTGAAACTACCGACGACAACCGCTTCGTATTCGAAGACTCTAAGGGCGTTAAGCCAATCGACCTCGAAATGGCTGATATGTTTGGCAACTCGCCCAAAACTATTATGCACGACACTACCGTTGAGCGCAAATACTCCGATGTTGCAACTGACGATAGCCGTATCGAAGAATATCTTCGCACCGTTCTCAGTCTCGAAGCTGTGGCTTGTAAGGACTGGTTGACAAATAAGGTTGACCGCTCGGTGACTGGTCGCATTGCTCGTCAGCAGTGCCAGGGCGAAATTCAGCTTCCACTTAGCGACTGCGGTGTTGTTGCTCTCGACTACAATGGCAAGGCAGGTATCGCAACATCAATCGGTCACGCTCCTCAAGTTGCACTCGCCGACTCAGCTAAGGGTTCGGTAATGGCTGTAGCTGAAGCATTGACCAATATTGCTGGTGCTAACTTGGCTCAAGGCTTGAAATCTGTTTCATTGAGTGCCAACTGGATGTGGCCTTGCAAGAATGCCGGCGAAGATGCTGCGCTCTATCGTGCTGTTGAGGCTTGCTCTGATTTCGTTTGCAAGCTCGGCATCAACATCCCCACAGGTAAGGACTCTTTGTCGATGACTCAGAAATATGGCGACCAAAAAGTTTACTCTCCCGGCACTGTAATTATCTCTGCTGCTGGTGAGGTTCGCAACGTGCGTCGCACCGTATCGCCTGTGCTTTCTCCCAAAGTTTCTACATTATATTATATCGACTTCTCTTCCGACGCTCTCCGTCTTGGTGGCTCAGCTCTCTATCAGAGCCTCAACCGCGTTGGCTCAGATGTTCCAACTGTAGCTGATGCCGATAAGTTCAAGGCAGCCTTTGGTGCTATGCAACGCTTGGTTCGTGACCGCAAACTCCTTGCTGCTCACGACGTATCTGCCGGTGGTTTGGTTACTACTCTCTTAGAAATGACCTTCGCTAACACTAAGGGTGGCGTTTATTTCCATACAACTGGCTTCGACTGCTGCGGCGAAAAAGACCTTGTTAAGATTTTATTCGCTGAAAATCCTGCAATGGTTATCCAAGTTGACGATAAGAAGAAAGCCGACGTTGAAAAGATTCTCGACGAAGCTGGTGTAAAATATTTCCCCATTGGTTATCCTTCAGAAAACCGCACTCTTACTATCGAACACGACCAGCGCACAATGCTCGTCAACATCGACACTATGCGCGATTGCTGGTTTGAAACATCTTATCTGCTCGACCGTATGCAGAGTGGTGAAGAGTGTGCCCGTATGCGCTTCGACAACTATAAGAAGCAACCTATCCGCTATCGCATTCCTGCATCGTGGAAAGGCTCGCTTGCAAGTCGCGGCTTGACTCGCGTGCATGAGCCTTCAGGCATCCGTGCTGCTATCATCCGCGAAAAGGGTGTAAATAGCGATCGCGAAATGGCTTACTCACTCTATCTCGCTGGCTTCGATGTTAAGGACGTTCACATGACCGACCTTATGAGCGGACGTGAAACACTCGACGACATCAACCTCATCGTATTCTGCGGTGGTTTCTCTAATAGCGACGTTCTCGGCTCTGCTAAGGGTTGGGCGAGTGGTTTCAAGTGGAACGATACTGCTCGTGAAACTCTCCGTCGTTTCGTCGAACGCGACGATACTCTCTCACTCGGTATTTGCAACGGTTGCCAGTTGATGATTGAGCTCAACCTCATCAATCCCGAACACAGCAAGCCTACTCGCATGGATCACAATATTTCTCACAAGTTTGAATCACAATTCCTCGGTGTTAAGATACCTCAGAACAACTCTGTGATGCTTGGCTCACTCTCAGGAATGAAACTTGGTGTTTGGGCTGCTCACGGCGAAGGTCGCTTCATGTTGCCTGAATCAAAAGAGAAATACAACGTTGTTGCTCAATACAACTACGCTGCATATCCAGCCAACCCCAACGGCTCTAAGTGGGCTGTCGCTGGTATCGCTTCTGCCGATGGCCGTCACCTCGCAATGATGCCTCACCCCGAGCGCGCAATGTTCCCATGGCAGTGTGGCTACTATCCAGCTAATCGTCGCAACGAAGACGTGACCCCATGGCTCGATATGATGGTCAACGCTCGCAATTGGATTGCACAGCACAAACATTAATTCAGCATGTTACGTTAAGCTCCCATTGAATTAACGCAACACATATCTCATTAATATATTAGCCGGATTTGAATCTCAAAAAGTTCAAATCCGGCTAATTGTTTTAGTCTATAATGTCAGCTTGTTTGTCGTTTGTTTCCAACTGATGCACGGAAGCCGATTAGTCAATCTGAATGACTACGTAATTGGTTGTTGCCCAGAACGATTCGGGGTTAGTAATGTTCAAGACTTTCATACCGTTGGCCTCAGTCTCGATTGTGTATGACGATTCGGGCTGATTGGTTAGGACTTTAGCCTTTTTTGAGCCGAGGGGTAGCGTTGACAATGTGCGTTTGTCGTCGCGTGTGAAATATTCCTGTTCAAATCCTTCGGGCAATATCTTAGTTTTGCGAAGAAATCCGCTTGAAATTATTTTGTGCTCATTAAGCTCCGACTTGCTGCCGATAACGTAGTAGCAATAGTTCAATTCGTTTATTAGATTTTCATTTGCAGCCTCAACCTCTTCACGAATTTGGTTTGATTCCTCCACTGCTTGATTTAGCGTATCGACTTGTGATGTTAGCAAATCGATATGGATGTTGGCTTCAATGAGTTGGTTGCGAAGGTCGTTGATTGTCTCTTCCTGTTGAGCTATCTGTTCGCGTAGTGTTGCTAACGCTTTCTGCAGATGAGCATTGTTGGAGTTAGCTTTGTTAATACGATTCTCGAGTTCGACAAGGCGGTCGCGTCGCTCTTTCAGTGTTTTCTGAATTAGAATCATATCGTTGCGTATCTCTTCGCGCTTGTTCGATGTCTCAGAAAGGTAGTCGCTTGTATTCATTATATTTTCAAGCGTTTTTATATCGTTAAGACCTTGCTGAATCTCAGTCATAAGCACTATAAGGCTATCTTGATTGGCTAAAGCAATGTTCAGCGAATCGCGAGCAGCTGCCATTTGTTGCTCAGTTTCCGACATTTTTGAGCCGCATGCTGTCATTATTAGCATACCAACAGCAAAATATAGAATCTTTTTCATCTGTTATCTGATTAACCTGTTATTTCTTATATTTATTTACGTGCTATTATTTCTTGTATTTATTTACATGCACTTTTGGCGCTGCATCCTCTTGATTTCCTGCCACTACGATAACAATCTCACCTCGGGGTTGGTTTGCTTTGAAAAATTCGATGAGGTAGGCAAGTGTGCCATTGACAGTTGTGTTGTGTAGCTTTGAGATTTCTCGCGATACTGATGCAGGGCGTTCCGCACCACAATGTTCCGCGAGTTGTTCAAGGGTTTTGACCAATCGCAATGGCGACTCATATAATATAAATGTGCGGTCGTCAGCGGCAAGTCGCTCAAGTCGTGTTGCGCGTCCTTTCTTGGGAGGCAAGAATCCCTCAAAGCAGAATCGGTCGCATGGAAGCCCCGAATTTACCAACGCAGGCACAAAGGCTGTTGCTCCGGGTAGCGTTTCAACCTCAACATTTTCGCGGCGACATTCCCTCGACAGTAAGAATCCCGGGTCAGATATGCCAGGCGTGCCAGCATCGCTTATGAGCGCTATGTTTTCGCCCGATTTAATGCGGTTGACAAGCGGCGCTACTGTAGCGTGTTCGTTAAACTTATGATGACTGACGGTCGGAGTTGTTATGCCAAAATGGGAGAGTAGGGGCGCACTTGTGCGAGTGTCCTCAGCAAGTATCAGCGAGGCTTGCTTGAGCACCTCAATCGCACGAGGTGTCATATCGCCAAGATTACCCACCGGTGTAGGCACTATGTAAAGTTTTCCGCTCATCGGTTGATAAGATACGCGTTAACAATGTGCATAAATGCTTTTACTTCCTCATTCTCAGGGTCCCAGCCCAATTGGTCGTAGAAATATTCTTCTGCTTCAGTGGGCGATTGCATAGCTCCTACGAGATTTACAGCATCGTTGAATTCATATTCTGAGTTGCCAAACAACTCTCTACGGAATCTGAATTTGTCGTTGAGAGTGAATACTTTAGAGAATTCAGAGCCAACTATTTTCATATATGTCGACTCGTTCAGATCGGTAGTAATCGCCGACGCTTGAATATTGTTCTCCTCTATATCGTCATCTTCAAAAACAACAACATCATCAGCCGCAACATCATCAGATTCTTCGATCTCCTCTACAACCTCAGATTCTGGCGCACTGATATTTGTAGGTGTGTCAACTGTCGAAGTTTCTGCTATCGTTTCCTCTGTAGCTGGCTCTTCTGTAGTTTCAGCAGCTTCCGCAACTTCAGATTCCTGCTCAGCCTCGCATTGCTCAGGCTCTGTCGGGGTTTCTTCGCTATCGAGTTCATCAACAAATTCAACGACGGTAGCAGCCGCAGCAACAACAGGAGCAGCCGCAGCAGCTACAATCTCAGCTTCTGGTGCAGTTACTTGCTCAATCTCCTCACAATTAGGAGCGTATGCGTCAGCTAATACGTTGAACTTTTCGTGCAACATCCCTTCGATGTTGCGACGTTTCTCTTCACTGATTTCATCGTTGGAAAGCAGTTGAAGTAAGCCTTCGATTTCGTAGACCAATTCGAGTGATTTGCGTAGTTCCATAACAGATATATTAATGATGCAAATTTACTAAAAATATGATGATGTTGAAATTATTTCTCTTAGTAGCGCTTGTGGTGTATATGACTTTGCAGTTTTAAACAATTTTAAAATATCGTTAGCAAATAATTCTCTATTGCCTTGCGCAAGTTGGCTCTCTTACAGAAGAAATCGTTTACCATAATGACAACGGCATGCGTTGCAACCCCCTTGCTATTAAGTTTATAGCCGGCATAGCATTGTACGCCATTGACTGAGCCACTTTTTAGCGCGAGCCTATTCTCGAGGCGCGTTCCTCTCAAGAAATATTTTATAGTGCCCTCTCTGCCTGCATGTGGAAAGAGCGACAGGTACTCGTCGCACATAGGCGAGTGAGCCATATCGTAGAGTAATCGTGCCATAAAGGCTGGGGTCACGCGATTGCCTCTCGCAAGGCCTGAGCCGTCGAGTATATGAGTGTATTTCATATCGAAGCCTCTGCTTTCCCACAATTCACCTTGTGCGGTCAATGCATCCTGTCGGGATTTGTGCGGGAAATTCGACCTCAGCGTAGCTTCTGCCATCATATTGTCGCTGCGAAACATCAGCGACTTGACTATTTCGATATTGGGCGGCGATACGTGCGTGAGTAGGGGTGTGATCGAGTTGCTTGGGGCTATGAAATTGCCTTCAACGGTAATCCCAATTGAGTCGAGCGCAGTTGTAAGCTGGTCAACGAACACCTCCGAAGGACGATTCATCGTAGTCTCGACACTGAAGTTGGGCTTTTCGACATTGCGACCTCTTACCACGTAATAGTCGGAATTCATACCATGGATTATCTCTGTGTCGGAGTTGGAATAGTCTACCACTATTTCAACGAAAGGCATATCGGGCACAGTCGTATAATCATTTGTATTGATTTTGAACGTGTTGTCGCTATAGTTAAAGCCAAAGAAACCCGCTCCATAGGAGTGGCCTACGTCGTTGACTGTCCAACCGGGATTAGCTCCAGTGTCGCTAAATTCCGATTCATCGACAATAATATCCCCTGTGATTTGTTTTATCCCTATCTCTTGCAGCTTCGCCACAATCTCGTCGATAAAATTTGGCGACTCTGGAAAATGAGCGCTGCATATTGTTGGGTCTCCGCTCGAGCGGATTACGAGATTTCCATTTAATGTTTCATTGCTGACTGTGCCATCCATTTCAGTGAGTGTCTCGTACTGAAAGTCAGTTCCCGAAGTCAGCAACGATGTTGCCGATGTCAAGCATTTAAGAATGCTCGCTGGCATCATTGCCTTCGACAAATTTTCTTTTGCAACAATTGTGCTGTCCGACAGATTGAGAATTGCGATACCAACAGTTGAAGCCTCTCTGCCCTCAAAATTCAATTTTGCAGCAGTAGCCTTTAGCGCAATGCTAATTAATAATATGACTATGATTCGAAGCTTCACGTTGTCGTGTCGTTATTCATCAATCGATGTTGATTGTGTAGTCGTCGGCATCATTGCCGAATGGTAGACGAGTGCGCACCTTGTCGAGTTGCGCTTTGTCAATTGTAGCGTAAACCACACTGGTGGCAGCATCTACATTCGATATGTTAGTGCCCATAGCGTCGAAGATGAACGTCAGGTAGTCGTAATCGCCGTAATCGTCGTGACCACCACGATTAGCACCTACGTAAATCGCTTGATTTTCAATCGCTCTGGCACACAAAAGTCGTTCCCATGCGTAGCTGCGTACAGTAGGCCAATTGGCAGGCACGAGCATGATGTCGTATGCTTGATTTTTGTTGCGGCACCAAACTGGGAAACGCAGGTCGTAACAGATAGTCAATGCTATGTTCCAACCTCTAAAACGTACAATCGGTGGCATTTGTTTGCCTGCTGCATATCTTTCACATTCGGTGCTGAGTGAGAACAAGTGCCGTTTGTCGTAGTAGGTTTCTTCGCCCGACGGCTCAATGAAAAATCCGCGGTTGAAAATGCCCGAAACACCATTGAATAGAAATGACCCAGCAATTGCCATGTTATATGCTTTAGCCAATTCTGCCAATCTGCCGATTGTTTCTCCACCTATAGGCTCAGCCATTGCAGCCATAACCTCTTCGTCGTGGATAAATCCGGTGGAAAATAGCTCAGGGAGAACTACGATGTCGGTATCGGAGTGGAGATTTCGCATATACTCCTCAACTTTCGCAAGATTTTCATCGCGGTCTGACCATGCAATTTTAAGTGGAATGGCGGCAATCTTCATTGATGTTGGCTATTGTTTTAGTAGTTAGAAATTTGGTCCTTCAAATCTTACAAATCCAAATTTGATTTATTCGGTTGTGCAGTTTTCAGGATTAATGCCCTTGAATTGGCTATAGTAGTCTTTGATTTTGCGCAAATCAGTTTCATTATCACCTGTAGGAGTGAATGTTTCCTCGATGATAATAGTTTTTGACTCAGCGTCGATAGCACCGAGCACTATTGGCACTTCTGCCAATCGGGCTATGTTGAGGAATCCTGTGCGCCATTTGGTTGTGCGGCTACGTGTCCCCTCTGGGGTAATCGCAAGCGTCAAGCGGTCGTGGGTCTTGAATGTGTTGATGATGTTATCGACTGAAGACTCATTGTATCCACCTTTGCGATTGACCGGTATGCCTCCCATTGCGCGAAATATAGCACCCATTGGGAAGAAAAACCAATCGCTTTTCATTAGGAATCCAGCTTTGCGACCAACCGCCGCGTAGGCCAATTTGCCAAGAATGAAATCCCAATTGGATGTGTGCGGTGCCACACATATTATAACCTTGGGATAGTCGGGGACGGTTATTCTCACCTTCCAGCCGAATAACCCAAGGATATGACGTGATAAGCTCATGCTTTAATCGTTTATGTTATGAGCAAATGATCGATTTATTTCTTTGCGGGCATTGCCTCGTTCATCTCTTTAACGATAGCATTGAGCTGCTCTTCGAAGCCAACTTTTAGTGCGCTGAAAGCTTTTGCAAAGTATTGTTTGCGAGCTTTGCGATAGGCTGCGCCTGATTCGAAATCGCGGGGAGCTTTGTCGAATGCCACGTTAGTGCGAGCGAGCGCAGTAGTCTGCAACTCAGCTATTTTAATTACGATGTCGTCAAATTTTTCTTGGTTAACTCCGGGAATGAAAATTTTCGACATAATACATTCAGCTGCAACATCACCGCAGATGTAGCGAATCTGTTTTTTCAAAATTCTTTTGTTTGCCATAATTCTATTAGTTTAGAGTTATACGGATTTTTAAGTTATTCTATTGTTTATTTTCCAGTCATCAAATATCGCTTGAGGGCGGAGTAGGTGGCCGGAATCTGTTTGCTATTGTTTGCGCCAATCATCACTTGCGATATTTGTGCCGGAATCTCTACGGCATGACCCACCGCCTTTTCCACCAAGTCGAGGAATTTTACTGGATGAGTGGGCGCAATGAATACTCCTATTTCGTTCCCTTTCAACGTCTCTTTTAGCCCAAGATATGCCTTCGCACTTTTTGGCGACATTGTGTAGCCATTTCGTTTGTCGATGTCGGCAATAGTTTCAGCTATTTTCTTGTCGTCGAATGTGTACGAACTGAGTATTTCCGTCATTTGTTGCTTGTTGTTTTCCGACAAATTGAGCAATCGAGCCTGATTCGACTGCATGTTAGGGTCTGACGTCAGCTTGCGTACACCTGAATAGTTTATGAATGAGTCACCTTCAATGGCAGCAGCTACCAAGCGTTTGATTGGCAGCCCCATACGCTTTGCTATGATTGCCGAACATATATTGCCAAGGTTGCCGCGTGGCACCGAATAAACCAAATGGTTGTTGACTTTTTCAGCCCCGAGCATATCCAACATTCTTGCATAGGCAAAGAAGCAGTAAAACATTTGAGGTATGAATCGAGCTATATTGATTGAATTTCCCGATGTCACAATGCTGTGTGATGCAAGTTCTTTGTCGTTTAATGCCTGATTGACCAACTGCTGGCAATCGGTATAGCTTCCTGCTACTTCTATCGGGCGAACATTGCCGCGTAACGATGTGAATTGGGCTGTGCGAAGTCGGTTGATTGCATCCTTAGGATATAGAATATAGGTTGTTACACCTTTCACATCATAGAAAGCATTTGCAATGGCGCTCCCAGTGTCGCCTGTTGTGGCAACAAGTATTTTTATCTCTTTGTTAGCTGCTTGCTTTTTGCTCAGATATTGCACCAATCGCGACATAAATCGGGCTGAGACGTCGTTTATTGCAAGTGTCGGCCCATGAAACAGCTCCATTACATAGATGTTCTCTTCCAATTGGATTATTGGAATGTCGAACGAGAATGTATAGTCGATGATTTCTTTTAGACTACGCGAATCAATATCCTCGCCAAACAGCGTATTAGCTACGACGTAACCGATTTCAGGCATCGTCATAGCTGAAAGATTGTTGAAAAATGCTTTAGGTATCTTAGGCAGATTGTCTGGCATGTACAATCCACCGTCGTTTGCCAACGGAGCAAATACTGCTTGTTGCAACGTGGCTTCTATCAATGGATTGTTTGTGCTATGGTATTTCATCTGTCTAAGGTATTCTCTAAGGTAGTTTCAGTGGCTATTTTTGTCGCGTTTCATTCACTCAAAGAGCCGTGAGTGGATTGATATCAAGGCTGACTCCATTTCTTCTTTGGCTACGACAACTGAAATATTTGTGTCGGCTGAGCCGGAATTATGGGCATATACGTGACATCCTTCCTTATCAAGCGCTTCGCTTATATTTCGGAATATTGAGCTGTTTTGTGAAATGTGATTTCCTACTACAGCTACAAGCGACAATCCTTCCTGTAATGCAATCTCTTTGAGAAGTCCATTGCGAAGCTCAGAACTGAATTCGCGTATGAGGACTTCGCTCGCAAGTTTGGCGTCGGCCGATTTGAGAGCAATGCGCAATGCTTTGTCTACGAGTAATATGCCGATACCACTCTTGGCTAAGGCGTTGAAGATTCGTTCGCTTAATCCCTGAATGTCGTCCGACGAATCGCAAATGAATTTCACCAATGATATTTCACGAATGTAGCTCAAACCACGAAGCTCCGATTGTCCACTTGTGCTCACTGATGTCGCCGAAATAAGTGTGCCGGGTGCTTCGTAGTTGAATGTATTTTTTACCTTTATAGAGATATTTTTGTGATAAACCGGGTAGAGTGTCGGCGGATATATCACCTTTGCTCCAAAGTTGCATAGCTCCATAGCTTCGGCAAATGTCATATGGTCCATGACGTATGCGTTTTTGACTATGCGAGGGTCAGCAGTCATAAATCCATCCACGTCGGTCCATATTTCGAGGATGTCGGCGTTGAGCACAGCGGCAAGAATTGACGCGGTATAGTCGCTGCCCCCTCGACCGAGGTTTGTGATGTCGCCATTGCGGTCGGTCGAAATAAAGCCGGGGACAATTGCCGACTTAAATTCAGCACCGTCGAATGTTTCGTGGATGCGAATTGTGGTCTCTTCGTTGTCGAGAATATGCTTGCCAAATTGGTTTTGAGTGACAATGAATTCTGGAGAATAGAAATATCGGCAGTCGGCAATCATTTTGCTGATGATGACGCTCGACAATCGTTCCCCAAAGCTTACCACCATATCCATTGTGCGGTCCGACAAATCACGGAGCAGGCATATAGCCCAAAATATATTGCCAAGCTCTTCGAATAGCGAATTTACTTTGGCTTTGACTTGTGCTTTGCTTTCGGCTACGACAACCTCTTCGATTACGTTGATATGACGCTCTACTATGGCTGCATAAGTTTGAAGATATGTCATGTCGCCTTGCGAAGCTAAGCGAGCTGTATTTATGAGTTGGTCGGTGATTCCGCCTAATGCTGAGACTACTACGATTACTTGCTCATCGCATCCTTCAACGATTTTTTTTACGTTGCGCAAGCTGGCAGGAGTGCCGACTGATGTGCCACCAAATTTGAGTACTTTCATTGGCTTGTAAACGATATTTTTCTTTTTTGCAAATATACACAAAAATAGAAAATTAAATGCAACAAATCAAGTGATTTGTTGCATTATTTTGGAAATTTTTTTTGAAAAATATTTGTTAAAGTTGTCCGTTGTCGGAAACAATAGTTCGTTGGCGCTGTTTCACGTATTCCTAATCCTATTACTGGGGCTTAAAATTCGCTTGTGAAATGGAATTTGATTTTTGGGAAGTCCTGTTGAGCCATTGTCAGCACGTAGCCCGAATCAGCAAGGAACACGTCGCGACCTTCGCGGTCTACTGCCATGTATTGTTGCTTGCGTTTCTTGAATGCTGCAAGTGCCTCATTGTCGTCGCTCTCAATCCAGCATGCTTTATATAGCGATATGGGTTCCCAGCGTACTTGTGCTCCATATTCGTGAAGGAGTCGATATTGGATAACCTCAAACTGAAGCTGTCCTACCGTTCCAATCAGTTTGCGGCCATTGAATTGGTTGATAAACAACTGTGCAACACCTTCGTCCATAAGTTGCTGGATGCCCTTTTCGAGCTGCTTCGATTTCATAGGATCGGTGTTTTCGATATATTTGAACATCTCTGGCGAGAAGCTGGGCAAGCCTTTGTAGTGCAGTTCTTCCCCTTCGGTCAGTGTGTCGCCAATTTTGAAGTTGCCTGTGTCGGGAATACCTACGATGTCGCCAGGATAAGCTTCGTCGACGATGCTCTTTTTCTGCGCCATAAATGCAGTTGGAGCGGCGAAGCGCATCATTTTGCCTGAACGGATATGCTTGTAGTTGGCATTTCGTTCAAATCGCCCGGAGCATACTTTTACGAATGCGATGCAACTGCGGTGGTTGGGGTCCATGTTGGCATGGATCTTAAATACAAATCCCGAGAATGTTTCATCTTCGGGGTTGACTTGACGCTCCTCTGCTTGAGTCGGGCGAGGACAAGGCGCAATCTCAACGAAGCAGTCGAGCAATTCTTTGACACCAAAAGTGTTGAGTGCTGATCCAAAGAATACTGGTGCGAGTTTCCCTTTTCGGTATTCTTCTACGTCGAAGTCGGGATAAACACCACTGATTAATTCGATGTCGTCGCGGAGTTTTGCTGCATCGCTTTCGCCTACTGTCTCATCAATTCGAGCATCATCAATGTCGGTGATTTCCACACGCTCAGTGACGGTCTGTTTGCTCGGTGTGAACAGGTCGAGTGTCTTTTCGTAGATGTTGTAAACGCCCTTGAATTTAGCACCTATATTTATTGGCCATGAAAGGGGACGCACCGCAATCTTGAGCTCTGATTCAAGCTCATCGAGGATGTCGAATGGGTCGCGACCTTCGCGGTCAAGTTTGTTGACGAATATGATTACAGGAGTGTTGCGCATACGGCACACCTCCATAAGTTTGCGTGTCTGCATTTCCACACCTTTTGCCACGTCGACCACGATAATTACGCTGTCGACTGCGGTCAGTGTGCGATATGTATCTTCGGCAAAATCTTGGTGACCGGGAGTGTCAAGAATGTTGATTTTATAGTCGCCATAATTGAAACCCATTACAGATGTAGCTACTGAGATGCCGCGTTGCTTCTCAATTTCCATCCAGTCGCTTGTAGCGGTTTTCTTGATTTTGTTCGATTTAACGGCTCCGGCAATGTGGATAGCGCCACCAAATAGCAATAATTTTTCTGTCAATGTGGTTTTGCCGGCGTCAGGGTGTGAAATGATAGCGAATGTGCGTCGGCGTTGAATTTCGTCGGTAAGTATGCTCATATTTTATTATGGCGTTATTCTTTATTGTCGTTAATTCGTTGTATGCAGTGGTTGAGTGATTCTTCCCAATGAGGTATCTCTATTCCGTAGGTAGATTTTATTCTTGTACGGTCAAGCACACTGTAGAATGGGCGTGCCGCAGCAGTGGGATAGTCCTCCGAAGGTATCGGTTTCACTACGCAATCTGTGATTCCGGCAATGCGGTGAATAGCTTTAGTAAAGTCATACCACGAGCATGCTCCTTCATCGGAGAAATGGTAGATGCCGGGCACCCATTGATGAGCGGTGAGTATCGTGTAAATAGCATTTGCGAGGTCATGCGCATAGGTTGGGGTGCCTATCTGATCGCACACCACGCCTATTTCATTCTGTTCGCTACCAAGTCGAAGCATCGTCTTTACGAAATTTTTGCCATAAGGCGAGTAAAGCCACGCTGTGCGGATAATCACGCTCTCGGGCGATAGTGCGAGCAATGCAGTTTCGCCCAAGCGTTTGGTTGTGCCATATTGTGAAATAGGATTCACTTTGTCGGATTCCTTATAGGGGCGGTTTGATTTGCCGTCAAAAACGTAGTCGGTTGAAATATGGATTACTTTTGCTCCATTCTGATTAGCTGCCATAGCAATGTTTTTGACAGCATTCACGTTGATTGATGAGCACAATAGCTTATCCTCTTCGGCGCGGTCTACGTTGGTGTAGGCAGCGCAGTTAACGATATGTGTTACGTCGTTGTCCAACACATATTTTTCAACAGCTTTCGGGTCGGTCAAATCGAGTTGCTCAATGTCTGTGTAGAGGGTCTCTCCGGGAATATGCGATTCCAAAACATTGCGCATTTCGTTGCCCAATTGACCGTTGCATCCAGTTATAAGGATTTTCATAATTGCTTGTTTATTTTGGACTACAAATTTACGCAAAATCCCCCGTATTAGCAAACCCTTATCCCTCATATAACCTATAATTATCGCCCAATTTTGCCCAATTATTGCCCCTTAATGTAGATTTATTTGATTTGCCGATTTTCGCTATCGGTGTCGACAGTCGCTAAAAATAAAAAGCGGAACGCTGCGATGAGCATTCCGCTTATAGGACCCACACCAAAGGATGCGATGAAACTCCGAATAGACAGGATTTGAGTGCCCGCAGCCCTTTGTAATCCGCCTGGCATGAAAGCTTCTCCCTAAGGAGAATGGGGCCCGCCATTGGACCGCTAAGCTTGTCTCGGTATTTCAATAAGATTTGAAGAGTTTCCCAATCTACTTTGATGTGGAAAATATCTTGTACACTGATTGTTTTGCCGTTTTACGACTTTTGTCAGTCGCTTTTCAATGTTCGTCCTTTAATTTTACAACACAAAATTAGTAATTTGTGTTCAATCTGCCAAATTCTTAATTTGTCTATTTCTTATGGCGTTTTTATCATCTTGAATTTACAGCCTTCCTCTACGATACATTCTGTGATTTCTCTGAAGCAATCGCGAACATCAGAGGGCTCTGGGCAATTTATTTTTTCATAGTGCGACATTGCATTACTGATTTCTCGTGGTAAATCATTTATCGACACATTCAGCTTTCTTGAAAGTTTGTATGCTTCTTCTTTTTCCACGATAGCACATAACGCACAGATGCTATCAGGCCTTTCATAGTTGGTTTGTTCACAGAGGATTACAAGGTTGAAATCATTGTCGTATCCAACATATAAATCTAATATTATTGAGAAATCATCATGAGAACCGAAAATGAAATTCGGACAAATTAAATCATTATGTTTTGGGTACTTCATATTCTATTAATTCTAATATCACAAAATTATGTATTATTGTTCAAATTTACAAATTTTGCCGTTTTCCTTCAATTTTTGCACAATTTTATAGATTGTTTGAAAATAAATCCTTAAATTTGTGTTATTAAACATATTTATATTCTTCTCCAATAGTTGTTTGCTTACGAGTCGCCGTCATTTTCAATTGTTTAATTCTGTTATTCATCGACGGCACAAATTTCCAATCGACATTAATCAATCACAGATAAAGTAATGATTAAGAGCGCGCTCGAAAAAGTTATTAGTGAAGACCTTTCAGAAATTTGGTCGATACTTGATTCTGAAGAAAAACGTCGCATTACCGACGCTTTCGTCATTCATAATTTCAAGAAAAACCAAATTATTTATGCTGAAGGTGAGGAGCCTGAATACCTTTGGTGTCTGCTAAAGGGTAAGGTTAAACTTTTTAAGGACGGTATCGGTGGCCGCTCTCAGATTCTTCGATTGATTCGTCCTGTGCAATATTTTGGTTATCGAGCTTATTTTGCTGAAGAGCCTTACGTATCAAGTGCTGGCGCTTTTGAAGCCTCAGTTCTTGGCTCGCTCCCTATGTCGTTGGTTATGGATATGATTAAGAACAACAATCGCATTGCTCTGTTCTTCATCAAGGAGCTTTCTCGCAACCTCGGTGGCTCTGACACTCGTATCGTAAACCTTACACAAAAGCATATTCGTGGGCGTTTGGCGGAATCACTCATCGCTTTGCTCGAAAACTATGGCTACGAAGACGATAACTCTACCTTGAAGATTTATATGGCACGTGAGGACTTGGCAAACCTATCAAATATGACTACCTCCAATGCCATTCGTACACTATCTGGCTTTGTATCGGAGCATCTGATTACAGTTGATGGTCGCCGCATCCGCATCCTTAACGAAGCGATGTTGCGCAAAATCTCCAAATTCGGCTAATTCTATTTGTTTTTCTGCAGTCTTTATGGATAGCTATCGGCGCAGTTTGCCGTTGGCTGTTCTGTTGAATTTTGCTACAATCTTGACCTCATTGGGTCGCTCTGCGCCCTCTAACGCTACTCTACATTTAGCCAGTATTTCATCTGCTATAGTCGCCTCTACGTTTTCAAGATATAGCACTGGCACTTCTCCCCAGCGTGCATTTGTTCCTTTCCCAATGTAATAGCTGACGCCTTGGGGGATTATTCTTGCAATTTTTTGCTCAATCAGTTCGGGGAACACCTTTATGCCACCACTATTTATGACATTGTCATAGCGTCCCAACCATCGGAATTCACGCTCATTGATTAGTTCTACGATATCATTCGTTATTACACCCTCAAACCCTTCTCGACTGATTTCAAGGCAACCTCTTTCATCTTGCTGAAATTCTATTCCGGGTAATGCCGTGTATTTATCGTCGAGAATTTTGCGTAATGCTACATGGCTGCAAGTTTCGGTCATTCCGTAGCTTATCCACGTATTGATTCCTTGCGACATAAGTGCAATTTCGTCCGACAGTTTTGGCGCTGCACCTCCAATCAATAGGTTACGCACTTTGCTTAATCTTTGAGGGTTATTCAATAGCCACTCAATTTGTGAAGGGACTACTGGCAGCAGGTCAATTGTGCCGTAATCCATGGCCATTGGCTGATTTGATGGGGCTTCAACGATTAGTTTCGATTTTGATTCGATAGCTCTGACAATCATCATTTTCCCGGCAATAAATTCTGCCGAAAGAGGGGAGAGTAGAAGCGAATTTTCGTCGATTCCAAAAAAATTGTTTGTCGATTGTGCCGACGCTCTCATTAGTGATTTTGGTAGCTGAATCTCTTTAGGAGTGCCCGTAGAGCCTGAGGTGTGAGCCGTCACATAGTCCGACTCGCCATACCATTCCTCAATGAATCGCAATGCCTTGCCGTCGTCCATTATCCGACAGCGTTTCAAAAAATCTTCTTTGGAATAGCTCTTTGGCATTGGCGCTTGAGTTGGTTTGGAATTAAATTCTTTATCGAATTTGCATAAAATTATCGCAAATATAGCAATTTACATCGAGTTATTTCGTAACTTTGCTCTAATGACTAAAGAAATGATGAAAAATCAATCTTTGAAATCAGTTGCGGCTATGATTGCCGCTATGTCTGCCGAACTTGGAGTTAAGCACGCAGTGGTTTCTTCGGGCTCTCGAAGTATGCCTATTGCTACAGCTTTCGATGTGGCTGACTCTATCAACGTCAAAATGATAGTTGATGAGCGTGTCGCTGCATTTGCTGCGTTAGGTATGACGAAGCACGATGGCGCCCCCGTAGCGTTGGTATGCACCTCAGGTTCCGCCCTCCTCAATTATGCTCCAGCCGTTGCCGAAGCCTATTATATAGGCGCTCCACTCATAGTGATTTCAGCCGACCGCCCTGCTTGGCAAATCGACCAAAATGCGGGTCAAACTATTCGCCAATTTGGTGCGTTGAGCAATATTGTAAAGGCATCTGTTGACATCGACGGCGACTCTGACAATCCGCTTAAGTGGCGCGGAATGGTAGCTGATGCTATGCTCAAAGCCATTATTGGGAAGCCTGGCCCCGTACATATCAATGTGCATCTGTCAGAGCCATTGCAACCTACGCTCCCATTCCAGTGTAATAGTTCGCTATTACCTAAGTTGATAAGCCCAACCGCATTCTCTGATTCTCAATTGGATAATATGGTCGCGCAGCTTCAAGGTCGAAAGGTAATGCTTTACATCGGTCCGGAAAACTTGTGTAAAGTCAGCGAACAAACTATATCAAAGTTGCAAAATTCAAATGTGGTTGTTGTTGCCGACCGGGCTACTGTTGGAATTACTGACGCCGATGTGTCTCATTTCGACGACTTGCTCCAAACTGCAAATTCATCAGCAGATATCATCCCCGACTTGTTAATCACTACAGGTGTAGCGCCACTAAGTCGCAAATTCCGAGAACTAATATCCTCAGCCAGCAATCTTTGCCATTGGCAAGTGTCATCCGACGCAGCCGCTAAAGACTTTTTAGGCCATATCTCAACTCTGATTGTTTCTGATTCCGATATATTCCTTAATCAGTTAGCCGACAAGCAGTTTAAGGCTGATGCAAACTATCGCAATGCGATTTGCAGGCTTCAGTCGCAAGCCTCTGAATCCGTCAAAAATATGGTGGCAAAAGGAGAGTGGTCGGCCGACTTAGCTGTTGATATGATATTAAGTGCTGTGCCCAACGACTATAAACTCCATTTCAGCAATGGAATGACACTTCGCAAAGCTAATCGCTTTATTAAATGTGGTGTGACGATGTCAGCTAATCGAGGGGTTAACGGCATCGATGGCAGCACGTCAACTGCACTTGGAGCAGCTTATGTCGCAGGAGGAAAACATCTTTTACTGACTGGAGATATGAGTGCGTTATACGACGTTGCCGCTCTTCAATCTGGCTTGATGAGCGACAATTTCCGAATGGTAGTAATCAATAATAGTGGCGGCGATATTTTCCGATGTATCGAAGCTACTCGCAATGTGCCTAATCGTGAACAACTTCTCTGCGCTATGCCTAACGTAGATTGGCAAGCTAATGCGGTTGCTGCTAATATGAAATATGTCAAGGTTACATCTGCCGACGCTCTCTCTGCGTCGCTCGATGAACTTCTCAATGGCGCTTCAGCTATGTTAATGGAGGTAGTTGTTGCAGCGACCGAATAATCTACTGAATATAAATCATTAAAACTATATAAAAATGACTTGGGAAACTATCAAAGAATATCAAGATATCCTCTTTCAACGCCGTGGTAAGATAGCTAAAATTACAATCAATCGCCCAGAGGTTTACAATGCGTTTCGTCCACAAACAAATTTCGAAATGCTCGATGCAATGGCTTATTGCCGCGAATCGCCCGAGGTTGGAGTTGTAATTCTCACTGGTATTGGCGACAAAGCATTCTGCGCTGGCGGCGACCAAAAGGTTAAGGGCGTAGGTGGCTACATCGACGAAAATGGTGTGCCACGTCTTAATGTGCTCGACCTTCACAAAGCTATTCGCAGCATCCCCAAACCTGTTATTGCTATGGTCAACGGCTATGCAATCGGTGGTGGCAATGTGCTTCAAGTGGTTTGCGACCTCACTATCGCTTCCGAAAATGCACGTTTTGGTCAGACTGGTCCCAAAGTTGGTAGCTTTGATGCAGGCTTCGGTTCAAGCTATCTTGCTCGTTGTGTGGGGCAGAAAAAAGCTCGCGAAATATGGTTCCTTTGCCGTCAATACACTGCACAAGAAGCACTCGAAATGGGTATGATTAACAAGGTAGTTCCTTTCGAACGCCTTGAAGAGGAAACTCTCGAATGGTGCGAAACTATTCTAATGCGTAGCCCAATGGCAATTAGAATGATTAAACGCGGATTGAATGCCGAACTCGACGGTCAGCGTGGCCTTATGGAATTTGCTGGCGATGCAACTTTGATGTACTACCTCATGGAAGAAGCGCAAGAGGGCAAACATGCCTTCCTCGAAAAGCGCAATCCCGACTTCGACAAATTCGACAAATTCCCTGGCTAATCCCTCGGCTAATCCCCGACGATATTAGTTAATCACTAATAACTCATCACTAAGCACTAACAACTAATCACTGAACACTAATCCCTCCCTCCTTATATTTTGCTCAAATCCACATTCCAACCATACACCCTACAGATGCGTCGTCCTTCGCAAACCTCACGCGAAACGATGACGCAGAAGCTAACTTATATCATACGGATATGGGATAGCTCACGTCCTGTGGTTGTTGGCGTTGGCGAAGCGGCTATCTTTAAGGGATTATCGGCTGAAGATGCCCCCGACTATGAGCAAAAACTACAATTTTGGTGCGATAACATCAACCAATTCGTTTCATTTGATAGGGGAGAGATAGCGTTATCTGACGAAGTTGACTATTCTTCAGCACGTTTCGGATTTGAAACAGCCCTTTCCGACCTCCAAAATGGCGGTACAGCCCACCCATTCAACACTTCCGATGATTGGAGTATCCCAATCAACGGGCTCGTGTGGATGGGGACGAAACAATTTATGATTGATGAGGCTCGCAAAAAGTTGGAGCAAGGTTTCCGATGCCTTAAATTCAAGATTGGGGGGATAGATTTCGCCGAAGAAATCGACATCCTACGAGCTGTGCGCCAAAATTTCTCCCCCGAAGATTTAGAGATTCGACTTGATGCAAATGGTGGTTTTACTCACGAAAATGCCCTCGAACGGCTCGCCATACTTTCGGAGTTCCAAATTCATTCGCTCGAACAACCAATCAAGCCACGCCAATGGAGCCAAATGGCTCACATTTGCAAAAATAGTCCTATTCCTATAGCCTTAGATGAGGAACTTATTGGTATGACTTCCGACTCTGACAAGTCGCAGTTGTTAGATACAATAGCTCCACAATATATAATCCTAAAACCCTCACTTTGTGGCGGTTTCTCTCAAGCGGATTCATGGATTGTAGAAGCCGAAAAGCGAGGAATAGGGTGGTGGGCAACCTCAGCACTGGAGTCCGACATCGGCTTGAATGCTATTGCACGTTGGATTTCTCTTAAACCGACCTCAATGCCTCAAGGTCTTGGCACAGGTCAGCTTTACACCAACAACATCCCTTCGCGATTAACCCTCAGAGGCAGTCACCTC
>JAGBWK010000077.1 GCA_017629835.1 Muribaculaceae bacterium
ACCGACAAAATCGAAATGGACAACCTCGAAAAAGTGCTCGAAGAGCCTGGCGTACAGCTCCGTATCTTCGGCAAACCCGAAATCAAAGGCCATCGTCGTATGGGTGTAATCCTTGCTACAGCTGACACCGTAGAAGAAGCTCGTGCAAAGGCTGAACGCGCCTACGAACGCCTCACCGTCAACGTCCTCCCCCGCTAATCGCTTGAAAATACCTTTAGCAAAAAGCATAATCATACAATTTGGCGGCGTTACCACTCTCGGTTTCGCCGCCAAACTGTTTATTACGTGTTATCTCAGTTCCGTGTAGATAATTTGAATCCCTGTATTTAAGCTATATCCACTCTTTAACGTAAGAATTCTCAATCATTCTCAATCATTCTCACAGGCTTCTCAATGCTTAACTGTCCGTAAGACAACGTTTTAACTCATTTTTCTCAAATTCTCACGCATCTCTAATGTAGTAAACATCTAAAGCTAAAATCTCAACTAAATATTACTTTAGTAATAATATATATATTATATATAATATAATTATGTATATATACATATATATAATGGTATATTAATAATATAATTTCTTCTGTATTTTTCTTTTACTATTTCAATAACTGTGAGAAAATTCGCTTAATGCGCTATTAATCAGCGCAATAATGATTGAGAATGCGCTGAGAAATCGTGAGAAACCGTGAGAATTCTCACGCGAATACCCATATTGTAGCTGATTTTAGGTCGCAAAGGTGAAGCCTTATAACTTAGGTAGGGTGGTTGTTAGATTATCGCTTTTAAAAAATTTGGTTTTAAGTCGATTTTTTAAGATGAAATTGTCGTCAGCTCCGAAATTAATCTTTTAATGTGATATTTTTTTTATATCTTTGTATATAAAATCTTAAATCTTTAATTGTTAGCCATTATAATGGGATATATCACGTCGGATAACGTAATTCTTGTAGGGTCAATATTGCTCATGTGCGGAGTGATGTTTGGAAAGATCAGCTATCGTCTTGGATTGCCTTTGCTTCTGGTTTTCTTGCTTGTAGGTATGGGCTTTGGTGTCGATGGGCTTGGATTGCAATTCCATGATATGCACACTGCGCAGTTTATTGGTATGATAGCTCTGTCGATTATATTGTTCTCTGGCGGATTGGATACGAAGTTAAAGTCGATACGCCCTGTGGCTGTGCCTGGTATGATGCTTGCAACGATTGGGGTGCTTCTGACATCACTTTTTACTGGCTTGTTTGTGTGGTGGGTGTCGAGTATGGCATGGTCTGAAATCCAATTTGCACTATTGCCCTCTATTCTATTGGCGGCAACGATGTCGTCGACCGATTCGGCATCAGTGTTCGGTATTCTTGGCTCTCAGAAGGTAGGGCTAAAGCAAAATCTTAAGCCTATGCTTGAGCTTGAGAGTGGTAGTAACGACCCTATGGCTTATATGCTTACTATCATTCTTATTGAAGCCATTAACCTTGGTACGGGTATTTCTGCAGGTTCAATACTTGGCAAATTGGCCTTGCAGTTCTTCATCGGCGGAGCAGTAGGCTTAGGCATCGGCAAGTCGTTGCCATGGCTAATCAAGCGGTATCGCAGAAGCAATGGAGGCGCAGGCGAAGACGAGTCGCAAGCATCGGCTATGCTGTCGATACTTACCTTAGGTGGTGCATTCCTTACGTTTGGTGTAGCCAACGTGCTTGGTGGTAATGGTTACCTCGCCGTATATCTTTGTGGTATAATGGTTGGCAATTCAGGCGCACCATTGCTTCGCAGCATTTCACGCTTTATGAGTGGCATGAGTTGGCTTGGGCAGATAGTAGTGTTCCTCATGCTCGGCTTGTTGGTTAATCCGCATGAGATGGTCGACGTGGCAGGTGTGGCTATATTGATAAGCCTCTTTATGATGTTTGTTGGCCGCCCATTGAGCGTGTTGTTATGCCTTTTGCCGTTCCGTAGATTCACAATGAAATCGAAGATTTTTGTTTCGTGGGTAGGGCTTCGTGGGGCTGTTCCTATTATTTTTGCTACATATCCGGTGATTGCTGAAATTGAGGGTGCTTCGCAGATTTTCAATATCGTATTCTTCGTAACATTGATATCGCTCCTATTGCAGGGTACTACAGTGCTGAAGTCGGCTAAGATGCTCGACCTTATTCAGCAGCCCGATGAGGATGAGTCAGACTTTGGGGTAGAACTTTCGGAGACGTTGCCTACAAAGCTGAAGGCGATACGCGTAGAACAAGCCATGCTCTTGCAGGGCAACACGTTGCGTCACATGAATATGCCAAAGGGTACGCTTGTGATGATGATTAAACGTGGCAATGACTATATAGTGCCCAACGGTAATATAGAATTGAAGGAGAATGATGCTTTGCTTATAATTGAGGAGGCCGACAAACCTTAACTATAGCATAAGAAAAGAACCGCCGATTTTCGCGAATTAACGCGAATAATTGTTGATTGTCATTTTTTTTAATCTTTTAATCTGCGCTAAACCTTTAAAATCTGCGTCAATTTGCGATTTTTATACTTCGTGTGTCAATCCGTGGTTTGTTTATCTTGGAATCTGCAGTTTGACTTTGAGGGGGTTAGGACCATTTGCGGAAGTAGCGGAGCATATTGGTGGCGTGGATACAGAGCATGCGGAGGCTGTGGCGTGAGGCGGCGCGGTGATCGTGGACGATACTCAGCCATGGGATGACGCATGTGCGGTGTTTTTCGTGTAGGCGTCGGGTTAAGTCAATGTCCTCGGGATACATGAAGAAGCGCTCATCGAATAGTCCGACCTCTTGCAGTGCGCTGCAGCGCATTAGCATAAAGCACCCGTGAACGTAGGGCACGTTGACTGGCTCGGTCAGTCCGTCGACTTTCATTTCGTAGTCGCGCATACGGCGGGTCCATAGACGGCGCGGCACGAATCGGTGGCAAATAAGGTCCCATGGCGACGGTAGCCTGTGATACGACGACTGCTCTTTGCCCTCGCGGTCGGTCACTTTGGGTATGGTTAACGCCATATCGGGGTTGGCGTTCATCAAGTCGGTCAGTTCGGTCAGCAGTGAGCTGTCGAAAATGATGTCGCTATTCATCACCAAATGGTATTGTATGGTGTTGTCGGATAGCGATTGGCGTATGGCGATGTTGTTAGCAGCTCCGTAGCCTACGTTATCGCTTGCGATGTAGTTGACACGCTCTGAGTTGAAGCTTTCGACTACGGCGCGAGTGGTTTCGCTGCGGCTATTGTCGATGATGTCTATGCGCACCACTAAGGGTGACGCCAGCAGTGTGCGTATGCTGCGGTCAACCTCGTTGTTGGGTGTGTTGTATGTCACTATCGATGCTGCAATCATATTTGTGTCAGTTTTAGCCAAAGTAGCGATGACGGTTAGTTTTCCTTTTCGGAGAGTTCGAGCCAGCGCAGCTCTTTTTCGTCGAGTAGGTCGCGCACCTCGTCGTAGCGGCGATTGGCTGCGGCAAAGTCGTCGATAGTGCCGAGCGTGAAGCCCTCTTCGAGTTGACGTTTCTCCTCTTCGAGTGCTGCAATTTCGGCTGTGAGGGTTTCGAATTCGCGACGTTCCTTGAACGACATTTTGGCTTGTCGGTTGGCGTTAGGTCGTGGAGCTGAAGGCTTGTTGGTGGTTTCAACAGCACGAACTTCGGCTTGTTGGCGCTGGAGGTATTCGCGATATTCGGTGTATGTGCCGGGGAAATCCTTTATGACGCCATTGCCTTGAAACACAAACAAGTGGTCGACAGTGGAGTCGAGGAAAAAGCGGTCGTGAGATATCACAATCAAGCACCCTTCGAAGTTGCGCAAATACTCTTCGAGAATGCCGAGCGTGACGATGTCGAGGTCGTTGGTAGGCTCGTCGAGGATAAGGAAATTGGGGGAGCGCATAAGCACTTCGGCAAGGTGCAGGCGTGCACGCTCGCCGCCGCTGAGGGTGTGGATATATTTCTGTTGGTCGGCAGGAGTGAAGAGGAAATGCTGTAGGAATTGCATTGGAGAGTAGCGCACACCACCATTGACTACGACCTCTTCGGCCACGTCGGTTATGGCGTCAATCACCTTTTTGTTTTGGTCGAACGAGATGCCGTCCTGGCTGTAATAGCCGAAGCGTACGGTTTCGCCGAGGTTCCAGTTGCCCGAATCGGCGGGTACGTATCCTTGCAACATTTTGATGAATGTCGACTTGCCAACGCCGTTTTCGCCTATTATGCCAAGTTTTTCGTAGCGTGCGAAAGTGTAGGTGAAGTCGTCGAGTATCACCTTGTCGCCGAATCGCTTGCATATCCCTTCGGCTTCGAAAATCTTTGAGCCTATGTAGCTTGAGCGAACGTTGAGGTCAACGTTCTTCTCCGTGAGTTTTATTTGCGAACGCTCTTTCAAGTCGTAGAAAGCGTCGATTCTGTACTTTGCTTTGCCAGCGCGTGCTTGAGGCTGTCGGCGCATCCATTCCTGCTCCTTGCGGAGGGTGTTTTTGACGCGCGCCAATTCGGCTGTCATAGCCTCGATGCGTTCCTGTCGGCGGCGAAGATAGTAGTCATAGTTGCCGTCGTAAGTGAAAATCTGCTCTCGGTCGATTTCGATAATTTTCGAGCAGATGCGGTCGAGAAAGTAGCGGTCGTGAGTGACCATAAGCAGGGTCATTCTCTGACGGCTAAGGTAGTTTTCGAGCCATTCGATAGTGGTGACGTCGAGGTGGTTGGTAGGCTCGTCGAGAATCAGAAAATCGGGATTGTCGATGAGAATTCTGCACAGAGCAATGCGCTTGCGCTGCCCACCTGAGAGGGTCGACACGTGGCTGTTGAAATCGGCGATTGATAGCTGTGAGAGCATTTGTCGGGCGCGGTCCTCGTAATCCCAAGCGTTGGCGGCATCCATTTGGGGAATTAGCTCGGCGGTGCGGGCATCGTTGCCGTCCAATAGTGCTTGCTCATATTCGCGCACGAGTCGTCCTGTTTCGGTGTCGGCGCTGAGGCACGCTTCGAGCACCGTGGGGTCGCCTGCAAATTCAGGTATTTGGTCAAGAATGGCAACGCGCAAGTCGGCGCGATAGATTACCTTGCCAGAATCTTGAGCCTCTTTGCCAGCAATAGTGCGGAGCAGCGTGGTTTTGCCCATACCATTTTTGGCAATGACACCGATTTTATCACCCTCGTTTACCCCGAAGGTGACATCGGCAAACAGCATACGCTCACCGACACTCTTGGTTAGATTTTCGACCTGTAGATATAACATTATTATATGTCGACAAATATCACTTACAAAGGTAATGA
Organism: Muribaculaceae bacterium; assembly: GCA_017629835.1. Classification (GTDB taxonomy): domain Bacteria; phylum Bacteroidota; class Bacteroidia; order Bacteroidales; family Muribaculaceae; genus JAGBWK01. Next base: position 5,272 of record JAGBWK010000077.1, read on the forward strand.
ATTTGCTCGTAATTTCGACGCCATTCGCCCCTAATTCTGAAGCGCCTATCCCAAAAGGACAATATGTTAGGCGAGAAAATTCACAATGGATGAAAAACAAAGCTCCCATAAATGCTTTTGGAGTAGCATCTATGGGAACTGCGATTTATCGTTGTGCTATGAATTTCTAATCAATATTTGAGCGAATCGCTGAGGGATTTCGCGCAAGCGATTAATTGAGCGGACGGATGTACTCGCCAGCAATGTTTGTCAGCTTGATGTTGAATTTCAATGCCGAATAGGGGAGGATTTTGTCGCTGGGTGCAGCTGCGCCGTAAGCCAACTGATAGGGGATGATGACCTCGACAGAGTCGCCAACGTGCATCTGTTCGAGTGCGATAGCCCATCCTTGGATAGTTTTGCTGATTTGGAATCGGCTCACGCTATCGGCAGGTGAGATGCTTGTGTAGGAGGAGTCGAACGGCTCGTCGGTGTAGAGGCGGCCATAGTATTTTACATCGACGGTCGATGTGTACAATGGCACCAAATTGTTTTCGGTGAGCGCGCGGTCGTTAAACCAGCGCATCAACACGTAGCCATTTCTGTTCCACTCGGGCACAACTTTAGTATAGACTGGGTTGCTAGCTTCGTCGAGGAGTGCTTCTTGCTGCTCAATCCACGTTGTATTCTCTTCGCGCCAGTCGGCGTATTTGTCCCACACGTTGACATCCTGGTCGTCGGTTTCAGTGCAGGAAACTATGAATAGAGCTGCAATGGCTGCTACAAATATCGATTTGAATTTCATAAGCGAGAGTGTTGTTGATTGATAGCCCGATGATTAGAAATCGTCGGTAGCCGAATTGCTTGAGCCAGTGCCGAAGTCAACTTTGGGAGCCTTTTCTGCACCCGACTCAGCGTTAAACATTGATTTTTCGGAGTAGCCCCAAGCGAACAGGCTTCCGGGGAATCGGAGAATTGTGTTGTTGAACTGTTCGACAGCTTCGTTGTAGCGAGTGCGTTCAACGGCGATACGGTTTTCAGTGCCTTCGAGTTGCTCTTGAAGGTTCATGAAGTTTTCGTTGGCACGCAGAGCTGGATATGCTTCGTGAACGGCGTTGATGTAGATGCCGAGCTGGCGGTTGAGTTCGGCTTGCGACTGCTGGAATTGATCGAGATTGTCGGCAGCCTCGTCGTTGAGTTCAGCTTTGGCGTTGTCGTAAGCACCTTTGAGACCAGAGCGAGCAGCGGTTACGTTCTCGTAGGTAGTCTTTTCGTGTTCGGCATAACCTTTCACGGTGTTGACGATGTTGGGGATAAGGTCGAGGCGGCGCTGATATTGGTTTTCAACATTGCCCCACGCCTTTTTCACATTCTGGTCCTGAGTGACCATATTGTTGCGATATTTTACGCCAATGATGAAGCCTAAAACGATGACTCCAACTATGACTAATATCACTGTTAGACTTGACTTTTTCATTATTGATTCGAGATTTGGTTAAGAGAGTTTGCGCAAGAGAGCGTTGATTGATACGCGGTCGTGGATGAGCGCGTTGAGGTCGTCGATGTTGACGCGTGTCTGCTCCATAGAGTCGCGTTCGCGGAGAGTGACGGTGTTGTCCTCCAGCGTCTGGTGGTCGACTGTGATACAGAAGGGAGTACCTACAGCGTCCTGGCGGCGGTAACGCTTACCGATAGAGTCTTTTTCGTCGTAGCGAGTAGCGAAATCGAATTTCAGGCTGTTGACAATTTCGCGAGCCTTTTCGGGGAGACCATCCTTGCGCACCAAGGGCATAACAGCGCATTTAGTTGGAGCCAATGGAGCGGGAAGGTGGAGCACTACGCGAGTTTCGCCATTTTCGAGGGGCTGCTCTTCGTAGGATGAGCAGAGCACTGAGAGGAACATACGGTCAACGCCGATTGATGTTTCAATAACGTAGGGCACGTATGACTCGTTGAGTTCTGGGTCGAAATATTTGATGTTCTTGCCTGAGAATTTCTCGTGCTGCGAAAGGTCGAAGTTAGTACGAGAGTGGATACCTTCAACTTCTTTGAAGCCGAAAGGCATTTCAAATTCGATGTCGGTAGCAGCGTTTGCGTAGTGAGCGAGCTTTTCGTGGTCGTGGTAGCGATATTTCTGGTCGCCTAAGCCGAGAGCTTTGTGCCAACGCAGACGTGTTTCTTTCCACTGTTTGAACCATTCGAGTTCGGTGCCAGGGCGTACGAAGAATTGCATTTCCATTTGTTCGAATTCGCGCATACGGAAGATGAATTGGCGAGCTACGATTTCGTTGCGGAATGCTTTACCGATTTGAGCGATACCGAAAGGAATGCGCATACGGCCTGTTTTCTGTACGTTCAAGTAGTTGACGAAGATACCTTGAGCTGTTTCGGGGCGGAGGTACACGCCCATAGCGCCGTCGGCAGTTGAGCCCATTTCGGTCTTGAACATGAGGTTGAACTGGCGCACGTCGGTCCAGTTGCGAGTGCCGCTGATTGGGTCAACGATTTCTTGGTCGATGATAATCTGACGCAACTCGTTGAGGTCGTTATTGTTCATTGCGTTAGCGAAACGCTCGTGGAGCGCGTCGCGTTTAGCAACGATTTCTTGAATGCGAGGGTTAGTTTCGCGGAAGAGTGCTTCGTCGAAGCTTTCGCCAAAGCGTTTTTTAGCTTTAGCAACCTCTTTTTCGATTTTGTCGTCGAATTTGGCAATCTCTTCTTCGATGAGGACGTCGGCGCGGTAGCGCTTTTTAGAGTCCTTGTTGTCGATTAGAGGGTCGTTGAATGCGTCAACGTGGCCTGATGCTTTCCAAATGGTAGGGTGCATGAAAATTGCTGAGTCGATGCCGACGATGTTTTCGTGGAGCATCGTCATTGAGTCCCACCAGTAGCGTTTGATATTGTTTTTGAGCTCTACGCCGTTTTGACCATAGTCGTAAACTGCGCCGAGACCGTCGTAGATTTCACTTGATGGAAACACAAAACCGTATTCCTTGGCGTGTGAAACGATTTTTTTGAAGACATCTTCTTGCTGTGCCATATCTTTTCTGTTATTTATGTGTTGTTTTGATTCTTGTTGATCTGTCAGATGCTTATACGTTGAAGCGGAAGTGCATGATGTCGCCGTCCTGCACGATGTATTCCTTGCCTTCGACACCAAATTTGCCTGCCTCTTTCACTGCTGATTCGCCGCCGAGGGTCACGTAGTCGTCGTATTTGATTACTTCGGCACGGATGAAGCCTTTTTCGAAGTCGGTGTGGATTACTCCAGCGCATTTTGGTGCTTTCGAGCCGCGGCGGAAGGTCCATGCGCGACATTCGTCTTCGCCTGCGGTGAAGAATGTTTGGAGGTCGAGCAAGCTATATGCTGAGCGAATCAAGCGGCTTACGCCCGACTCTTCAAGCCCGATTTCGCGGAGGAATTCTTGGCGGTCCTCGTAGCTGTCGAGTTCGGCAATGTCGCTTTCAGTGCCAGCGGCAACGATGAGCAATTCAGCTCCTTCATCTTTAATTGCTTCGCGCACAGCTTCGACATAGTGATTGCCACTGACGGCCGATGATTCATCGACGTTGCAAACGTAGAGCACTGGTTTGTAAGTCAGCAGGAATAGCTCTTTGGCGAACTTCTGTTCGTCGGGCGTTTCAAATTCAACCGAGCGAGCTGGCTTGCCCTGCTCGAGTGCTTCTTTGAATTGCTTGAGCACTTCGTATTGCATTTTAGCGGCTTTGTCGCCACCTGTTTGTGCTTGCTTTTGGGTGCGAGCTATGCGGCCTTCGATAGTTTCGAGGTCCTTGATTTGGAGTTCGGTATCGATGATTTCTTTGTCGCGAACTGGGTCAACTGAGCCGTCGACGTGAGTGATGTTGTCGTCGTCGAAGCAACGGAGCACATGGATTATAGCGTCAGTTTCGCGAATGTTAGCAAGGAATTTGTTGCCAAGGCCTTCACCTTTGCTGGCGCCCTTCACCAAGCCGGCGATGTCGACGATTTCGACAGTTGCAGGCACTACGCTACGTGGATTGCACATTTCAACGAGGCGGTTGAGGCGGTCGTCGGGCACAGTGATTACACCGACGTTGGGCTCGATTGTGCAAAATGGGAAGTTGGCTGATTGAGCCTTAGCGTTTGACAAGCAATTGAATAGAGTGGATTTTCCTACATTTGGAAGTCCAACTATACCACATTTGAGTGACATTTCGTATGTTTAGTTAAAAATTTGAGCTAACAAAGTTACGAAATTTCGCCCACATATACGCAATTTTTACAGCTTTTAATACTCGTGCGTGTGCGCGCGAGGGGTTTTAGATGAGCGTGATGCCTGATTTGCGGAGCGCTTCAATCTGCTCTTCGGGCCAAATAGAGGCTTGCACCTCGCCGATATGGGCTTTCTGCAGGAGGAACATGCAGAGTCGGCTCTGACCGATGCCGCCACCAATCGAAAGGGGGTATTCGCCATTGAGCAATGCTTCGTGGAATTTGAGTTTGGCGCGCTCGGGGCAGCCAGCTATGTCGAGCTGACGGCGGAGCGATTCGGGGCTTACGCGTATGCCCATTGATGAGATTTCAAACGGGCAGTCCAACACGGTGTTCCATAGCATGATGTCGCCATTCAAGCCGCAACGGCCGTCGGCGTTAGGAGTTGACCAGTCGTCGTAGTCGGGAGCGCGGCCGTCGTGAGGCTCTCCATTGGAAAGCTTGCCACCGATGCCGATGATGAACACTGCGCCATAGCGACGTGCTGCCGCTGCTTCGCGTTCCTTAGCCGACAGCGTTGGGTATTCAGCCAATAAGTCTTCCGACTCGATGAACGTGATTTCCTCGGGGAGAGTAGGGGTGATGTGAGGGAACTTCTCGTAAATCATCCATTCAGTGGCGCGGATTGCACCATAAATGTCGCGAACCACTGACTTCAAGTAGTTGAGATTGCGGTCATCTTCGTCGATAGCCTTCTCCCAGTCCCATTGGTCGACGTAGAGCGAGTGGAGGTTGTCGAGGTCTTCGTCGGCACGAATTGCGTTCATATCGGTGTAGATGCCGAATCCTGGAGCGATGCCGTAGTCGGCAAGCTTAGCGCGTTTCCATTTAGCCAACGAGTGAACCACCTCAGCGTGGCGGCCACCCATAGCTTTGACGTCGAATCCTACGGGTTGCTCAATGCCATTGAGGTCGTCGTTAAGACCAGTGCCCGACAATACAAACAGTGGCGCAGTCACGCGGCGCAAGTGCAGTCTGTGAGCCAATTCGGCTTGGAAAAACACTTTAATATCCTTGATAGCAATCTCGGTAGTTTCGGGCAGAAGTTTCTGCTTATATTTTGAAGGGATGATTAATGACATATTGTATGTAGCTATTTGAAATGCAAAGATAAATAATTTCGACGAAATGTAGCGCGATTCGCTCCGGAAATTGAGTGAAAAAAAGTTTGGAAAAATTTTGTCATCTCGAACAAAATGCGTAAATTTGCACTCGCAAACGCCCAAAAGGTGCTGCGAAAATAAATTTAATGGCGGGATAGCTCAGTTGGTTAGAGCGTCGGATTCATAACCCGGAGGTCTCGAGTTCAATTCTCGATCCCGCTACAAAAGAGGATACATCAGCCGATGTATCCTCTTTTCTTTTTAGTATCTATGCTAAAGTCCTAAAATAAAAATGGGACATCCCTCGATGCCCCGGTGGCGGTACACGGTCACTGACCCTGTCCCTAAGAAATTGATACTAATGCCCGCGGACTCCTCAAGTCCATAACTGCAACAATAGCACCAATTTTCCTCTTGCAAATATACGACAATTTTTTCAAATCCAAACAAAATGCAGAAAAAATAAAAAAAAGCGGCATCGGACCCGAAGGCTCCCCGACACCACCAAATTGGATGTTGCAAATATACAACAATTTTTTCAAATCC
>JAGBWK010000078.1 GCA_017629835.1 Muribaculaceae bacterium
AGCACGGGGGCTCCACCTCTTCCCATTCCGAACAGAGAAGTTAAACCCCGTAGCGCCGATGGTACTGCGAAAGCGGGAGAGTAGGTCACCGCCCCCTTACCTTAGAGAGCCTGTCAGACACCAGTCCGACAGGCTCTCTTCCTTTTTTTACATCCTCCCTCCCGAAAACGACCTATTACAATCATCAGCAAACACTGGCACCCTCTCCACTGACCCCTTATTAGAGTCGAATTTGGGGTCGTTGCCTTAGATTCTTTAACTATTGGGGTTTTGAAATGTTGTTATTATTAAGTAACTTCGCAATGTTAATGCAATCGCCGTGGTTGTAGGTTGCATTGCTATCGTAAATTTTTGACTCAAAATCAGGCACGACTTTCCTATGAAAAAAATATATTACATCCCATTACTGCTATGTTTGACTGCGGTTTTAGCCTCGGCAGCAACTCGTAGCGAAAAGCAGGAGATTTCCCGCAATCTCGACATTTTCAATTCGCTATATAAGATTTTGCAGACAACGTATGTCGACACGATTGATGCAGAAAAGTCGATGACTACGGCAATTAATGCCATGCTCAATGACATTGACCCTTATACTGAATACATCCCCGAAAAGGACCAAGAGGATTTTATGACAATCTCTACTGGCGAATTTGGGGGTATTGGTGCATATATCCAGCAGTTGCCGTCGGGCGAAACTATGGTTTCTGAACCTCAGGAGGGTACTCCAGCAGCAAAAGTGGGGTTGAAGGCTGGCGACGTGTTTTTGACTATCGACGGCGATACAGTAACCTCGATTGGAAGCGACAAGGTGCGTGAGCGTCTGCGCGGACAGGCTGGTACGGACTTGGTTGTAACCGTGCGCCGCCCATACGTGGAAGATTCGATTCGAACATTTCATATTACACGTGCTAAGATTGATGTGCAAACTGTGCCATACTATGGCGTGGCGCGCGACTCAATTGGATATATCTTATTGACAGCATTTAATGAGAAGGCTGCTCCAGAAGTGCGCAAAGCACTACAAGAACTGCTCAAGGACCCACGAGTGAAAGGCATTGCCCTCGATTTGCGTGGCAATGGTGGCGGCTTATTAGAAAGCGCAGTTGAGATAGTCGGGATGTTCGTGCCCAAGGGCACAGAGGTGTTGCGTACACGCGGTCGCGGTTTGACCAACGAGAAAATATATAAGACAACGAAGGCGCCTATCGACACTAAAATACCATTGGTGGTGATGATTGACGACGGTTCGGCGTCATCGTCGGAAATCACAGCCGGAGCATTGCAAGACCTCGACAGAGCTGTGATTGTAGGCGAACGCTCGTTCGGCAAAGGACTTGTGCAATCAACTCGTCAATTGCCGTCGAATGGATTGCTGAAGGTAACGATTGCAAAGTATTATATTCCGAGTGGACGTTTGATTCAGGCTATCGACTATAGTCATCGAAATCCCGACGGCTCGCCAGCGAGAGTGCCCGATTCATTGACCAACGTGTTTTATACAAGAGCTGGGCGCGAAGTTCGCGACGGCGGTGGCATTACGCCCGACATCAAGGTAGAGTATCCCGAGGGGAATCGTTTGGTTTATAATATTGTTCGCGACAGGTGGGATTTTAATTTTGCAACAAAGTATGCAGCGGAGCACGATTCAATTCCGGCGCCCGATAAATTCATTGTCGATGACGAACTTTTTGAGCAGTTCAAAGCTTCGATTGACCCAGCGAAGTTTGAGTATGACAAGGTGTGTGAGGTTATAGTGGATGAGCTCGAAAAGGCTGCTAAGCGCGAGGGTTATCTTAGCGACGAAGTCAGCGCTCAGATAGAGTCATTGCGTCAACTTTTGAAACACAATCTTAATAAGGACTTAGACAACAACAGAGAAATTATATCTGATTATTTGACATCAGAAATTGTAAAACGTTACTACTACAATCGAGGTAATATAATTTCGCTGTTGCGTACCGATGATGCAATCGATAGAATTGTACAATTGTTTGGCAATCCCGACGAATACAAAAGCATATTATCAGCCCCCAAAGCAAAGTAAATCGCTACTATGCTTTGAGCTGAAAACAGAAAATCGCATCTCGAGAAGATTGAGGTGCGATTGCTGTATTAATCAATATTGTGGTGGGAATTGAGAGCGGTAGCTTACCGCACGCGCGGAGTCAACGACCACGAAATAAGGGAATTGCATAATGCGAAAATCGGCAAGCTCAGGTTGCGCAATTCCTGCAGGTGCCCAGAAAATGTTTGTAGCCTTTGGCATTTTCTCCATTTGAGCAGCGAGTCGTGTTGTGTCGTGGGTGGCGTGGAAATAGTAGATGTCGTAGCCTATCGAGTCGAATCGGTTAGCGATGTCGAAAATCGAATCATCTAAGGCGTGTTCCTTGTTGAAAATGCAGAGCGAAAGTTGCTTTGAGCCAGGAGTGAAGTCCTTCAGTTGGGGGTGCTTGTGCTCCGTTTTATTATCCGCCTTGCCTTTTGACGACTTAGGTTTGATGACCTCAATAGCGCGGAGTTGAAATTCGCCGATAGTGTCGGGTTGGTGCAACGAGCGGTTGAGTATGTGGCTCAAGCCTTGAGTCATTTGATACGGGATGAAATCGTAGTTTAGTAGATTTATCATCGAATCGGCGAGCTCAGGGTTGGCTGCAACGTCGTAATAATACGCCAATAAAACTCCCGAAAGCATACGGTCGGGGTGTGTCACAACCTCGTGGAATATGCGACTATTGAGCGAATCTGTAGGAGTTTTGGCGAGAAAATTTAGAAGGTCGTGCGACGTTTTATTTCCGCTAATTTCCATAAATCCGGGCTCATTTTGGCGGAATTTAACCTCAATGTTATCCCCATTTTTTGCAACAAACCGACCAATAAGCGCGCGTGCATTGCTATACACCTCCACAACGGTTTCCTCTGGTGAGCTTCCTTCGAAACGGAATTTAGAGTCGACAGCCGTAGAGACATTTGTGCGGATAGCGCCGTCGCTATAGTAGATGATGTGAAGATTTTGCGTGCCCAGCCCTTCAACGGTGCCGTTGACCAAAAAAGTGTCGTCGGCACCGCAGGCTGTCAGCAGTAAAATGCTGAGTAATAGGTATGTGTATCTGAAAACTCGCATAATTGACGGCTATGCATCAGCCGAGTTTGTCAACTTCGAGTGGCTCGTTGAAAATCTCTTCCCAAGGCAGACCTTGAACGTTGAGCTGCTCCATGAATGGGTCTGGGTCGAATTCTTCAACATTGTGAACGCCCGGTTTGCACCATTTGCCAGTGAGGAACATCATTGCTCCAATCATAGCGGGTACACCAGTGGTGTAGCTAACAGCTTGCATGCCAGTTTCTTTGTAGGCTGCTTCGTGGCTGCAGTTGTTGAAAATGTAGTAAGTGAGTGGTTTGCCATCCTTGTCAAGACCAGCGATGCGGCAACCGATTGAGGTTTCGCCCTGATAGTTTTCGCCGAGGTCCTGTGGATTGGGTAGCACCGCTTTGAGGAATTGCAAAGGCACGATTTTCACACCATTGTAGTCAACTTCGTCGATGCGAGCCATACCAATATTCTGAATCACGCGAAGGTGAGTGAGATATTCTTGGCCGAAAGTCATCCAGAAACGTGCTCTCTTGATTGTGGGGAAGTTGAGCACGAGCGATTCGAGCTCTTCGTGATAGAGAAGATATGAGTCGCGCTGTCCGATGCGTGGGTATGTAAGCGGGCCGTGGATTTCGAGCGGACCAGTTGTAATCCACTTGCCGTCCTGCCAGTAGCGGCCATTTTGAGTGATTTCGCGAATGTTGATTTCGGGGTTGAAGTTGGTTGCGAAAGCTTTGCCATGGTCGCCAGCATTGCAGTCAACGATGTCGAGATACTGCATTTCAGAGAAATGGTGCTTAGCAGCGTGAGCAGTGAAGATAGCTGAAACTCCGGGGTCGAAACCGCAACCGAGAATAGCTGTCAAGCCAGCTTTTTCGAAGCGTTCGCGGTAGGCCCATTGCCAAGAATATTCGAAATGAGCTTCATCTTTGGGCTCATAGTTGGCTGTGTCGAGGTAGTTTACGCCACACTGCAAGCAAGCCTCCATAATAGTGAGGTCCTGATAGGGGAGAGCTACATTGATTACGATTTGTGGTTTGTGGCGGTGGAACAGTTCAACGAGCTGCTCTACCGAGTCAGCATCTACCGAGTCGGTGGTGATGTTAGGAGCGCCGATAGCTTTGGCTACGGCATCGCATTTTGATTTAGTGCGAGAGGCGATAACTATTTCGTTAAAAACCTGCGGATTTTGAGCGCATTTGTGAGCGACCACGGTTCCGACGCCACCGCATCCGATGATAAGGACTTTATTCATCAATGTAGGGTATTAAGGTGTTAGTGAGAGATTTATTGCTTAAATAATAGATTGTCGAGATTCTTGATTGCGAGGATTGAGTGCCCTAATATTTATTTCAGCGACCACTCAAAGCCATCCTTGGTGTCTTTGACGTTGAAGCCAATCTGCGAAAGACCGTCGCGAATAGCGTCGCTCGTAGCCCAATCTTTGTTTTTCTTGGCTTGAGCGCGGACTTCGAGGAGTAAATCAACCGCCTTTTCGAATGGCTTTAAGGCATCGGCATTGCCACCTTCAACGATGTCGTTCTTCACGCCAAGTATTTCAAACAGGAATGTGTCGAACGTAGCGCGAAGATTGTTGATGTCGTCGGCAGTAGCTTTAGCAGCCCCGTCGTTGATGCGGTTGGCGATAGAGCAAGCTTCGAAGAGGTGAGCGATGACGATAGGAGTGTTAAGGTCGTCGTCGAGAGCCTCGTAGCACGATGCTTTGATTTTTGCTATTTCGTCGGCAACGTCGGACGTTTCGCTCGGCTTGAGATCGGCAATGCGGCGATAGCCTTCGAGCATACGTTTAAGCGCTTTTTCCGAAGCCTGAAGAGCATCGTTGGAGAAGTCGACAGTGCCACGATAGTGGGCTTGCAACATAAAGAAGCGAATGGTCATCGGGCTGTAGGGCTGCACTAACAGAGGGTGTGAGCCAGTGAAGAATTCATCGAGAGTGATGAAGTTGCCGAGGCTCTTGCCCATTTTCTGACCATTGATAGTGACCATATTGTTGTGCATCCAATAGTGAACGGCATCGCAACCATTGTGAGCCACAGATTGCGCGATTTCGCATTCGTGGTGCGGAAATTTGAGGTCCATGCCGCCACCATGAATGTCGAATTTCTGTCCGAGGTATTTTTCGCCCATAGTAGAACATTCGAGATGCCAGCCGGGGAAACCTTCGCTCCATGGCGAGGGCCAGTGCATGATATGTTCGGGTGCAGCTTTTTTCCAGAGTGCAAAGTCGGCAGGATTGCGTTTTTCCGACTGACCGTCGAGCGCGCGAGTTTCGCTCAAGAGCTCGTCGATGTTGCGACCCGACAGTTTGCCGTAGTGGTGGTCGCGGTTGTATTTAGGCACATCGAAATAGACAGAGCCTTCGCTGACGTATGCGTAGCCGCTGTCGAGAATCTTCTTGATGTATTCAATCTGCTCGATGATATGACCCGAAGCGTGTGGCTCAATCGAGGGTGGCAACACATTAAGGCGTGCCATTGCGTCGTGATAGCGATTGAGGTAGAATTGCACAACTTCCATTGGCTCAAGTTGCTCAAGACGAGCTTTTTTAGCCACCTTGTCTTCGCCTTCATCGGCATCGTGTTCGAGGTGACCAACATCGGTGATGTTGCGAACGTAGCGCACCTTGTAGCCAAGATGTTGGAGATAGCGATAAAGGAGGTCGAATGTGACAGCTGGGCGTGCATGGCCGAGGTGGCCGTCGCCGTAAACTGTTGGTCCGCACACATACATACCCACATGCTCAGGTTGCAGAGGGCGGAACGTCTCCTTCATTCTGGAGAGTGAGTTATAAATTTGGAGGTTGTTTTCTTTAATCATGGGGTTCTCGATGATTGAATCGATGTGATTAGTGTATATGCTTATAGTGAGGGTTGGCTTCGACTCTTAAATCCTCAGGCTGAGGGTCAGCGGATTAGGCTTGGAATGGATTGGGGATGTCGTTGCCGCTTTTGTTCGACGGAGTTTTGGGCTTGATTTGACCGAAAGTCTGCTCGTATTTCTGAAGGTTGTCGCGAAGAGCTAATACGAGATTTTTCATATTTTCGGGCGTCATGATGATGCGGCTCTGAACGCGAGCTTGAGGCATGTTGGGAGCTACATTGATGAAGTCGATGAAAAATTCGTTTGGCGAATGAGCCACAACAGCCAGATTTGCATAATGTCCAGCTGCTATTTCGGGCGTAAGTTCGATTTTTATTTCAGGTTTTTTGTTGTCGTTTGTTGCCATAATTGTAAAGGTTGAAAATTGTTGCTTTTGTGCAACTACAAAGATAATGAATATTTGTAGAAAACGAAAATTTTTAGCTATCTTCGCATTTAATAACTCAATCGAAGGCTTTTTGGTTCCGTTTGAGGTAATATTCACACGACCCACCGATGGAAAATAAAAAATTATTCCTGCTTGATGCTTACGCGCTGATTTATCGTGCGTATTATGCACTCATAACTTCACCCCGAGTCACGAGTAAGGGGTTAAACACCTCTGCTATATTTGGCTTTTGCAACACTATCGACGAGATTCTCCGAAAGGAAAACCCCTCGCACATAGCTGTTTGCTTCGACCCGTCGGGTGGCAAGACTTTCCGCCACGCGATGTATCCTGAGTATAAAGCCAACCGTGAAAAGCAGCCTGAGGATATCACTTTGTCGGTCCCATACATCCAGGATATCATCCGAGCATACAACATCCCAGTGATAGAAATAGCTGGATACGAAGCAGACGACATTATTGGTACTTTAGCGCGACGTGCTGAAAGCGAGGGGTTTACAACCTACATGATGACCCCCGATAAGGACTATGGTCAGCTCGTGACGGATAAAATTTTCATGTATCGACCGTCGGTTCGAGGCAAAGGTTTCGAGATTCGAGGAGTAAAGGAAGTGTGCGAACGCTATGGGCTTGAAAATACTCAGCAAGTAATTGATATGCTGGCGCTTGAAGGTGATGCCAGCGATAATATCCCGGGATGCCCGGGTGTCGGTGAGAAGACTGCTGTGAAGCTGATTCGTCAGTTTGGCTCGGTTGAAAATATGCTCGCACACACCTCAGAAATTAAGGGTGTACTTGGGCAGAAAGTTGCCGACAATGCCGACCAAATTCGATTCTCGAAGGAGTTGGTAACTATCAAAACCGACGTGCCAGTCGATATCACAATCGACCAAATGAAGCGCAAGCCAGAGGATTTGAATCGTTTGCGCGAAATATTCACCGAATTGGAGTTCAAAACCTTTATAGCACGCCTTGGTGGCGCTGCTGAGGTTGCTCCTGTTGCAGCTCCGAAGGAGTCGGCAGCCCAGCCGTCGCTCTTCGACGACGTTGCTCCTGTGGGTAACAGCACTGCTGCTCCCACTCAATCGCTTATGGGCTCATTGTTCGACATTCCAACGGCTAATGCGGTTGCTGACGTGACTATTAAGCCCTCTGAGGAGGTCG
>JAGBWK010000079.1 GCA_017629835.1 Muribaculaceae bacterium
ATCTACGCCACCGAGGTCGATGAACACACCGTAAGAAGTAATGTTCTTAACAGTACCTTCGAGCACTTGACCTTTTTCGAGCTTAGAGATGATTTCGCGTTTTTGTTGTTCGAGTTCAGCTTCGATGAGAGCTTTGTGGCTAACAACAACGTTTTTGAATTCCTGATTGATTTTAACAACCTTGAATTCCATTGTTTTATTAACGAAGATATCATAGTCACGGATAGGCTTAACGTCGATCTGTGAGCCGGGGAGGAATGCTTCGATGCCGAATACATCAACAATCATACCACCCTTAGTGCGGCACTTGATGAAGCCCTTGATGATTTCGTCGTTTTCGAGAGCTTGGTTAACTCGGTCCCAAGAGCGTGAAGCGCGAGCTTTACGGTGTGAGAGGATGAGCTGACCTTTTTTGTCTTCTTGGTTTTCGATGAAAACTTCTACTACGTCGCCCACTTTGATTTCGGGGTTGTAGCGGAATTCGTTTACGGGGATGATACCGTCTGATTTATAACCGATGTTAACCACTGCTTCGCGCTTGTTGAGAGCGATAATGGTACCTTCGATTACTTCTTTGTCTTTTACGGTGTTGAGCGATTCGTCGTAAGTTTTGGTTAATTCTTCGCGGCTCTTTTCACCAGCTGTTTCGCCTTTTTCGTAGGCATCCCAATCGAAATCTACGATAGGGCTGTTTTTAATTTCTTCAGTCATGAAAAAAATGGGTTAATAAATAAGGTTAATTAATTCTCTTTTGCCCTTTTGGCGAGCGGTTTACACCACTGCGCACAAAATGCGGTGCAAAGTTAATAAACCTTTCCCTATTTATCAAACTTTTCCCCAACTTTTCATCCGCTTTTTCCCGCTGGGCTTTGCACTTCGTTCTTGAATGTTCAACTTTTCATCCTCTTTTCATCCTCACCCTCCCGATTTTCACCCCATTTTGCACTTCGTTGTTGAATTTACCAAGCAGAGTGCCAACGGCACGATTTTATGTTAACCGGGGGCGAAAGCCCACCGGACACACTATCCTCCGTCTCCTCCGCGCTGCGAAGCTGCGCCTTTACCTCCTACATCAGCCCCATTCAGCAAACCAACAACAAACCACTACCTATCAACGCATTACAACAAGCAAACCCCAAAACTGCATCATTTTTATTGCAGTTTTTAGTAAAAATTGCTTGATTTCGATTGCAATTTTGGGGCGAATGAGATTGGCGGTTGTTACGATTTGGCGGTTGGGGGCGATTGGGGTGTGTTATTTTTGTCGAAAATTCAGTTCGACTACCTATGAAAAACACTCACCTACCTTATCTTAATCCCATACCCAACCCTAACACCAACACAAGCAACCTCAGCAACCCCAGCCCCAACGCCGAGCAAGGAGCGGGGAGCAAGATTGCTACGGAGCTCGACATTGAGAGGATGCTCATTGAAAATGTGCGGCGAAATCATATATTGCAGATTGCTTCACAAGGCTACGACCAACTCACCGGCGCCGGATGCTGCGGTGAGCGACGCCCATACAAGCGCAATGGTGTCGAACTCCACCTGCCCGAGGCTATGTTTAGCTCCCCTACCAACTTCAGCACACTGTCTGACGCCGAATTCGACCTCTTGCGATGCCGCTACGACTTTGAGTTTTGGGCTGCCCGCTGCGCCGTAATCAAGGACAAACGCACCGGACGCGACATGCCATTTCTGCTCAATGCACCCCAACGCCGCGTCGTAGCCACGCTCGAAGGGATGCGCCTTGCGGACAAGCCTATACGTATGATTATGCTCAAAGCACGCCAATGGGGTGGTTCAACCCTCATTCAGCTCTACATGGCGTGGATTCAAACAATGTTGCAACGCAACTGGAACTCACTGATTTGCGCCCACGTCAAGGATACCGCCGCAACCATTCGCGGTATATACTCAAAACTCCTCGAAAACTATCCCGAAGAGTGTTGGGACGGTGACTCTCGTCCCGAATTCAAGCGCTTTGAAAACTCCCAAAACATCCGCCGTATTCAGGGTCGCGGCTGTTCGGTCACTATCAGTTCATCTGAAAGTCAGGACTCAATCCGCGGCTCCGACTTCGCTATGGCTCACCTCTCGGAGGTTGCCTACTGGAAAGATACCACCAAAATGAGTCCCGAGGATTGTGTAAGAGCCATTTATGGTGCAATCAACTCCGACCCGCTGACACTCGTTGTGCTCGAAAGCACTGCCAACGGCATTGGCGACTTCTTCCACCGTGAATGGTTGCGCGCCGTCGACGGTGCCTCCGACAAGGTGCCTGTATTCGTAGCATGGCACGAAATCGACATCTACCGCAAGCCGGTAACAGACCCCTACACGCTTATCAACTCGATGACCGACTATGAATGGAAGCTCTGGAACACCCACGGCTTAACGCTCGAAATGATAGCATGGTTTCATGAGCGCTCCCGCGAATCATCCTCGCTGAAAAACTTCCTTTCAGAATACCCCACCACCGCCGAGGAGGCATTTCGCACCACCGACAGCAACGCTTTCGACGCTGACGCCTGCGACCGCCTTCGTCAGCAATGTAGCCGCCCCGTCAAAGTGGGCGAAATCCAAGGCGACGCACTCACCGGGCAAAACGCCTTGAGCAATCTTCATTTCGTTGAATCGCCGCGCGGAAATCTATCAATATGGGCCGACCCGGGGCAAGGTGACTGCAGCGGGCGCTACGTCGTTGCCGTCGACATCGGCGGACGCTCACCCAAGAGCGACTGGTCGGTGATTGTCGTTGTCGACCGCTATGGTGGTGAATTTGGCAACAAACCCGAAGTCGTGGCACAGTGGCGAGGCCATTGCGACCACGACCACATCGCGTTCACCGCTGCAAGAATTGCTCGCTGGTATGGCAACGCATTGTTGGTATTTGAGAGCAACTCACTCGAAACGAAGTCAGTCGACGAGCCATATCGCTACATAATGGACGAAGTTGCCGACTACTACTCCAACCTTTACGTGCGCCCATACACCGACGGCACAGGCTATCACTACGGCTTCCACACCAACCGCTCTACCAAATCGACAATCATCAACCATATGGTAGCGCTGATTCGCGACGACAGATTTATCGAACACGACTCCGCGGCTGTTGACGAAATGTACAACTACCGACTTAACTCGGCGGGTGGCTACGAAGCTCGGCGTGGATGCCACGACGACCGACTGATGGCTCGCGCCATTGCTTTCCACATTGTAGAGTCGCTCTCATCTCACAACATCTCCGACCCCAGCCTAATCGACTACATCTCGCAATTTTGACGACAGCAGCCTCACTGCGGGTTTAGGCTTGAAGGCTTACACTGACGACTTGCCACCCGGCTATTGGGCGGAGACGATTTGCATCAAGCCATTGTTGGTTGAGTTGAACACTCGCAGGCCAAAGTCGGGAGCCGTTGCTACGACATGTTCCACCACCTGTGTGCGAATAGCCTCGAAAGCGAGCCAGTCGGTGGTGCGCGTGAAGCAATAGATGTCCAACGGCGCGCCGTCGGGCGTAATCTCCAACAGTCGGACTATGATGTTATCCTTCGTCGAGATAGCAGGATGCGCCAGCAGATACTGGCACAGATAGGCTCGAAACAGCCCAAGGTTGGTCTCAACGGTGCCATTCACTGCCACCACTCCCCCATTGAATTCCAACTCAGCGCCCTCCTTACGATGAGCATAAACATAATCCTTCAACTCGGAGTATTTTGCGACCACCGAGGCGATGAGAGCCTCATCGAGAGGCAGAATCGAGATAGTGTAAATCAG
>JAGBWK010000018.1 GCA_017629835.1 Muribaculaceae bacterium
CGTTCGAAAATGCCGACAGTGTTGGGGTTGGTCATCATCATAGCCGCTACGGTGTCGTCGAGCAGAGGGCGCAGTGCGTCAACATCGACAGTTCCGTCGGGCAAACTCTTCACTGAAACGACCTCAAGCCCTGCTACAGCAGCACTTGCTGGGTTGGTGCCATGCGCTGAGTCGGGGATAATAACCTTCGTACGCTGCTTGTCGCCACGTTCGTCGTGGTAAGCTCGACATATCATAAGGCCTACAAGCTCGCCATGCGCACCAGCATAGGGATTGAGCGTAAATTCGCCCATACCACCTATTTCGGAGAGCATACGACCGAGCGTATAATAAAGTTTCAGTGCGCCTTGCGACCATTTTGCTGGCTGCTTGGGATGAATATGAGCAAATGCTGGACTTGACGCCATTTCTTCATTAATCTTGGGATTGTACTTCATAGTACAAGAACCCAACGGATAGAAGCCAGTGTCAACACCAAAATTGTTGGTACTCATATTGTTGTAGTGGCGCACAGCGGTTGGCTCATCAACCTCAGGCAGACCCGCAGGCTTAGCGCGCAGCAATTCGTTTGGAAGATTGTCGACTGCATCGGGTAGCGGACTGTTGGGGAGTGAGTAGCCGCAACGTCCCTCTTTCGATAATTCGAATATCAGTTTGCTATATAAGTCTCTGTTCATAAGGATTATCTTTTAGAGGGTTTATAGTTGGTTGATTTTATCGACGTAACGGTCGAGCGACTCAACCGATAGCATTTCGGTGACTGCGATGAGCAGGTTGCCTTCGGGAGTTTTGACTCCACCAAGAATACCTACAGTGGCGAGCTGGTCGAGGATATAGTCAACGTCGAGGTCGGTGACCATTTCAAATTCATTGAGGAACGGACGCTCGGGATAAGCAAGTCGCATCTTGCCGGTGGCTTCAAGCTGCTTGGCGAGATAGTGAGCCCCAGCAGCGCCGATGCGATTAGCCTCGTCAATACCCTTATCGCCTAAGAGCGACATATAGATAGTAACGTAGAGCGCCATTAAGCCTTGATTAGAGCAAATGTTGGAAGTCGCTTTTTCGCGACGAATATGCTGCTCGCGAGCTTGAAGTGTGAGCACAAACACACGCTGACCGAGGTCATCGGTAGTAGCGCCAACGATGCGTCCGGGGAGTTTGCGCATAAGTTGCTTAGTCGTTGCCATAAATCCAAGGTAGGGACCGCCGAAATTCAATGGAATACCGAGCGATTGAGCGTCGCCCACAGCGATGTCGGCACCCCAATCGGCAGGCGACTTGATTGTAGCCAAATCTGCTGCAACGCAGTTGATTATCAGCAGCGCTCCTGCTTGATGCACCATATCAGCCACACCGGTCAAGTCCTCAAGGATTCCATGATAGTTGGGTGTTGCAAGGATTAACCCTGCCACATCGCCCACTTGCAATTCGGCACTGATAGCGTCGATTGATGTTGCGCCGTCGATAGTTGGCACCTCAGTCAGAGGCACACCATGATAGCGAGCATAGGTTTTGAGCACTTCTTTGACATCGGGATTGAGCGCAGCGGTGTAGAGCACACGGTGACGCTTACGGTTGTTGCCAGCTGCAAGCATCATAGCTTCGGCTGTAGCTGTCGCGCCGTCGTACATTGATGCGTTCGACACATCGAGCCCTGTCAGGCGGCATATCATCGACTGATATTCGAAGATGTATTGCAGTGTGCCTTGCGAAATTTCGGGCTGATAGGGAGTGTAGGATGTGAGGAATTCCGAGCGTGCAATTAGCGAAGCAACTGCGGCTGGGGAGTAATGGTCGTAGTAACCAGCTCCAGCAAAACATTCCAAGTCGCGCGAATTGTCGTCGGTAAGACTTTTGAAAAAGTCGCGCACCTCCTTTTCGCTCATTGCCTCAGGCAGATTGTAGGGCTGCTTGAGCTTCAACTCCTGAGGGACATCGGCGTAAAGGTCGTCGAGCGACTGCACTCCGCAAACTTTCAGCATGCGGTCAATATCATCGGCCGTATGCGGGAAATATCTATGACTCATTCTTTAGTCGTTGATTGATTACGAATAGACTTATTCTGAATAATTCGAGCCACCGACATGCCGGCTTTATTGCCGACAGCGAAGTGGCTCGTAAGGATTTTAGTGAGGATTGCTTTCGAGGTATTTCTCGTAGGCTTCGAGGTCCATCAAATCATCAAGCTCGGCTTCGTCGGAAATGCTGATTTTGATAATCCAATTTTTCATGGCGTCTTCGTTGATGAGACGAGGATTGTCGACAAGAGCATCGTTGACTTCAACCACTTCGCCCGAAGCGGGACAAATAAGGTCGCTCGCTGCCTTAACTGATTCAATTGCTCCGAAATCGTCGCCTGCTTCAAATTCGTCGCCAACTTCAGGCATATCCACATACACTACATTACCAAGTGCTTTTTGTGCGTAATCAGTGATACCTACATAACCTTCATTGCCTTCCACGCGGATATATTCGTGGGTTTCGGCATAATAAATTTTGCTCATAACGGATTGTATAAATTATGTTTATTTTTTATATGATTTCTTGTAGAATTTTTTGGCGATGACCACAGCGGGGAACACTTTGCGGCGTACGCGCACTTTCAACTGCGTGTCGCGAGCAGCAAAACGAGCGTCAATCAAAGCCATTGCAATGCTCTTATCGACCGATATGCCTCGATAGCCTGTGGTGACTGTACCAATCACATTGTCGTCGGCATCAAGCACCTCGGCGCCATGGCGTGCAATCGCTCTGTCGAGGATTTCAAGCCCAACAACTTTCTTCTTCGGACCCTCTTCCTTCTGTTTGATGATAGCTTCGCGTCCAATGAATTCAGGCTTGTCGACCTTGACAAACATACTTAAACCTGACTCTACTGGAGTGATATCGTCGTCGAGTTCATCTCCGTAGAGTGGCAAGCCTACTTCGAAGCGCAGAGTGTCGCGGCAACCGAGTCCGCAAGGCTTAGCGCCAGCAGCGAGCAATTCGTCCCATAAGCGACGTGTCGACTCGTGGTCGGTGTAGATTTCGAAACCATCTTCACCAGTGTAGCCTGTGCGTGAAATTATCGCAGGCTTATCGCCATAGATTGTGAATTCGCCAAATGTATAGAATGAGAGGTGCGACAAACTGAGACCCAACACTTTCTGCACAATCTCTTCAGCAAGCGGGCCTTGAACGGCGATTTCGCCGAGTTCGTCGCTGCGGTGGTCTATGACCACGTCGTAGCCCTCTGCATTTTTCATAATCCATGCTACGTCTTTATCAATATTCGAGGCATTGATTACTAACAGATAGTCGTTACTGTTGCGCTTATAGACCAAAAGGTCGTCGACTGTACCGCCATGCTCGTGAAGCATCATACCATAAAGGCACTGACCCGGCTCAACCGAAAGGATGTCGTTAGTGAAAATGTAGTTGACGTAAGCATCAGCTTGTGGACCAGAGATAAACACTTCGCCCATGTGGCTAACGTCGAATATGCCGCAAGCATTGCGCACAGCGTTGTGTTCTTCGATTATGCCCTCATACTGTATCGGCATATCAAACCCGCCAAATGGGCTCATAAGCGCACCCAAGGCGACATGCTTGTCGTGGAGACAAGTCTTTTTGTTTTCTTCCATGGAATAAGGTAAGATTTTTTTGATTTCTTTCTTGTTAGAAACGTGTTCGACACTTAGTTGTCACACAATGCCAAAGGTAGCAAAAACTTTCCGAATCCGCATAATTTTTTTGGCTGATATTTTCATCCTCCGCAAATTTTCTTCATTTCTGCAAATCACCACCAATTTACCGCCGCAAAAATAGGCTACTGAGGAGCCATAGGAAGCCTACTTTTCCCAATCAGCTAATCACCCAAAGTGCATCTTAATTTCTCATATTAACCTTAGGTCGCCTATGCTGCCTATAAATAAAAATCTAAAAGACATAGGGCTGCAGTACAACATAAGTCAGCACTTCTAATTTTGGTATGTGGCTATTGGATAGAGGGTTGGGGATTGGTAGCGAAAAATAATTTCTAAAATATTTGCATATTACGAAATAAGTGCGTAATTTTGCACTGCTTTTCAGAAATCGGGGTGTAGCTCAGTTGGTTAGAGTACGCGTCTGGGGGGCGTGAGGTCGCTAGTTCGAGTCTAGTCACCCCGACAAAAAGCCAAAGTCTTGAAACTCTCAGTTTCAAGGCTTTTTTTATTTTTCCACCAGTGCCACTTTGTGATGGGGCACCAAGTAGACAACCGACAAGTTAGGTTGATTAGCGACCGCGCACTGAGGAGCCGCTATCACGTGGGTTCGAAATAACGTGAGTCAGCAAAAGGGCAGATTGAAAAGAAGATGTAAGTCAGCGAAGATGTCGGGGTGATAAGAAGCTGTGAGTAAGCGGGAAGGACAGACTAACAAGAAGATACACTCAGCAGATTACTCCCAAATGGATTTCAGCGTATAGACCTCAAGATTTTTGACCGTGATATTATTGCCCCAGAAACCGTAACCGCCATTACGATTGGCGTGCCGCTCCATAACATAGGCGAATGCGCCATTGTCAACGAAAACCTCAACGGAGGTACGGTCAACGATAATATCCATTGTGAGCTCCATAGATGTCATATCCTCGGGCGAATAAAACGTGCCGTTGACGGTGTTGCGATTCATGTCGTAGTCCACTAAATTCTGACCACAAAGCGATATGCCGGCACTCGTTGCGTGCGAAAGATGAATCGTTGCACGTATGCGCAAGCAGTCGTTGCCCGAAAATTGCTTTAAACATTCATTTGCATCACTCGCCGTCAGATTATCCCACTCCCCCACTAAAGTTTGAAGGTTGGCTATTTCGCTGATTGGATTGCAAAACATACGCACTCCGTTGCGAGTGGTGCGCAACGTAAGTTCAGTAGGGAACGTCATCATACCATTGATAGGCATATTCGGATGATTTATCTGTCCCCACCCAATCTGTATGCGTCGGCCGTCGTCGGCTGGGATATTGGAGAATGTTTGCGCCGCGTAGATATTACCCTTAACGTAATAGAATTTACCTGCCTCGGGCGTGAATTTTTCGCCGTCGAACGCACCAATCATATAAGTGCCCGATGCGCCATACATCACCCATTTCGTATTGCGGTTATCGCCGTCGACAGGCAACTCAAACAGCTCTGGGCACTCCCAAAAGCCTGTAGTATGGCTTCGATAGGTCCATTCCTTCAAATTTTTTGAGGTATATATCGAATGTCCGTCTCTTTCGTTGAGCACCATAACCCAATGCCGTTTAGGCGCATACCAAAACACCTTTGGGTCGCGCGTGTCGTGCGATTGCCATACCGCTTTGGAGTCAATGACAGGATTACCCTCATACTTGGTCCACGTTCTCCCCTTGTCGAGGCTATAAGCTACGCACTGCGTTTGGTTCACGCCGTTGGCGGTGTAAATGGCAACCATTGGTATCTTTCCTTTCACTCCAAAGCCTGAGGTATTGTCGTAGTCAATCACAGCCGAGCCAGAAAACATTGTTCCGAGGTGGTCGGGGTGCAGCGCAATCGGGAGCTCTTGCCAATGCAGCAAGTCGCGGCTCACTGCATGTCCCCAGCTCATGTTTTCCCACTCACGCTCGTAGGGGTTATGCTGAAAGAATAGATGATATTCGCCGTCGTAGTACACCAATCCGTTGGGGTCGTTAACCCACCCACGCCGTTGCGTAAAGTGTACCTGTGGGCGATTCATTTCATGATATAGTGAGTCCTGTCCTACAATGGCATCTGCTTGGTAGATTCTATCTAAACCAGCCGAATGACGAGCATATTTTACCTCAAGGATTTTCCCTTTCCACTGAGAAATATCGCAAAACACCCAATAATCGGGCTCGCCTTCAGCCAATCGCACTTGAAATCCTCGCACATCCTCACCGTCGACATTGATAACCATTCGTGCACGCTCCACGCTATGCGACACAGGTATATTCAAATATTTATCTTGAGCCTTTAGCCTAACGCTCTGCGCCTCGGCATACACTGACAACATCAACGTCAGCGTTACTAACAAGAATAATCTTTTCATACGATTCTTATTGCTTGATAATGAGATAATTGAGTATTGCAATTACGAACAACCGAATGGTGCATTCTATCGTTATTGGGCTGCGATATTGAATTGAATAGGGAGTATCAGATTAGCATCGTCAGTAAGGCCTGCCCAATTCGGCGAAAAGTAGTTGAGCGACAGTTCGTTTGCCCCTTCAGAGAGTTCTACTGGTACAGGCAACGATTCGCCAACGCGTTCCCACCACTTGGTGTGATACGCCCAGTTGTCGGGCTTCAATTGAGGCAACACCAATAATTGGACATCGCGACCATTAACAGTCAACATTCTGAGCGCATATCTTCGTTCTGGATTCACAATTCCGAGACCGTCGACGTAAGTCAAACTGACATAGTAGCAACCTGCAGCAGGCGCTTCAAACGTGAAGCTAATTTTTCCGTTCTTGTAGCGAGTCGATTCCACAAACTTATTGGCATACTGTCGATTAAGTCGTTTATCCTTAAACACTCGTGTGCCAGTGGTGGCAATTGAACTGGCCTCAATAATGGCGGCATTTTCCTTATCTTGACTATAAACGGCGCGAGGGGCGAAACCTTCAACGCCACCGCCAGAAATGGGCACTACGGCATAGTGCTCAGTTCGGTTGTCGCCCTTAGGCAATGGTGCACTGTAAGCGTTTTTGTCGGTAAGCAAAACGGCGGCGCCAGCGGCATAAATGCGATATTTTTCGGCATCTTTGCTACTGAACGACAGAGCGTTGTTGGAGTCAAAGGTCACCGACGGAGTGGCTGGAGCAGCATCGTAAGAAGCGGTCGTATACATGGCATCGGGATGACTTTCACCAACGAGTGTGATTTTGATTTCGTGCCGTCCTGAAGTGTCGGGGTGGATAAGAGGTTGCGACGACACCTTGCCGTCGATTGAGAATGTCGAGATAATATTACCACTGCCGTGAAGCGATATGTCGAGCGTTGCGTCGCGATAGCGAAGACCTCGCAGAGTGATGTCGCCACTGATTTCTTGCGGCAAAAATGGCTTAATTTCAAGCCCTTCGTGCGTAGGGTTTATGCCAAAAATGGCTCGTAGAATTACGGCTCGCAGGCTCTGGGCGTCGGTGGTTGACGCAGCAGCCTCGCGAATGGTTTGCGCAAAGGCGGCACTTAGCAATGCTCCATTCCCAACACGTGCAGCTGCAATGGCTGTTACAGCCGCAGCCACGCTCGCTTCGGCGCCGTCCACGCCACCCTTGGGCATTGGATAATAAGTAGCTATCGTAGGAAAATTCGATGCAGATTCCACTTGCAGATTGGGGAGCATCACTGCGGGTTGCTGAGTCATCAGCATTTCTGCCGTTTGACCTCCGACTGCGCCTGTAGCTACGGCTAAAGCATTAGCCAAATTGTCGGAAAAGGTCGATTGTATTGCATAAGGCGCGCCATAGAGCAGTGCTGAATAACCACCCGTAGTAGGTATGCGAAACCACGTTTCAACCGCTTCACTAAGCGAATCGAGTGAGCCGACTTTCGCCGCATTGTAGCGTGACAGGAACTTTAACGCTGCTACACGCTCTACGTTGGCTCTAAAACTATATTGCGCCGCAAAGTCGGCTGCATTCATTTCAGCGGGCGCAACCTGCACAAACGACGGCGAAGCACCGCAATAGAGTCTGAGCGACGAATCATAAGTGGTCGTAGCCTCACTGTCGATCA
>JAGBWK010000080.1 GCA_017629835.1 Muribaculaceae bacterium
ATTATCATCGACGAAAGCGGCTCAATGATGAGCATCAAAAACGAAGCTATCAACAACGTAAACGAAACTATCCAGACCATTCGTGCAGCCGAGAAAAAACGCCCTGAGCAAGAGCACTTCGTAACGCTCGTCACATTCAACGACAACGCAAAAACTATTTACAACTGCGTGCCCGTGTCAAAAGTCAAAGAACTCACCTCCAAAACCTATCGTCCTTCATGCTGCACTGCTCTTTATGATGCAATGGGAATCTCTCTCAATGCACTCCGCAAGAAAATGGCAGAAGACGACAAAGTGCTCGTAACAATCGTCACCGACGGCTACGAAAACGCATCAAGAGAGTACACCGGCCAAGCAATCAAGGCCCTCGTAAACGAATTGAAAGAGCAAAACTGGGTGTTTGCCTACATCGGCGCCAACCACGACGTCGAAGCAGCCGCAGCCAATATCGCAATAACTAACGTCATGAAGTTTGATGCCTCTTTGGAAGGTACTCACAAGATGACCGACCACGTCAATAAAAGTCGCGAGCGCATTTATTACTGTATGTCTGAATTAGATTTTAGCGCAAAAGATGCCAACTACAATTTCTTCGACGATGACAAATAATAAGTAATCAGACTCACTCTCAACACTGTTTTCTCATTTCTTATTACTCTATTTTTCCATAAATTCTATAAACTATGCAACCTACTGAATGTTTATTAGCTAAATGTCCTCATTGCAAACACAAGAAAAAGATTATGCAATTAATGTCGGGCAACACTTTTGGTGCAACCCTATGGTCCGATTCCAAACAAGTAGCACCTATGCTGCCTACACCCTCTCCTATACAAAAGTGCCCAAACTGCGGACATTTCTACGAACTCAGGAAAGTAAAACTCAAGCAAGGTAGCGATTTGTGGGGCGAAACCGGCTGGTTGCAATTCGACGACGCTATCGATGCCTACAATGAATTACCCCGCGAAACTCCTCAAGAGCGCGAACAGCTTACAATCATTTTCGCTTGGGCTTTCAACGACATCTACCGCTTTGACCACACACCTACCCCTGAGCAATTCGATACATTTAAGAGAGTTATATCCGAGTGTCTTCAGCTCCCTATCTTTACTGCTCCCGACCAAACGTTGATTAAGGCTGAGCTTTATCGCGAAATCGGAATGTTCGACAAATGCATCAGCATACTCAACGACTACAACCCCGGTAACGAGTTTGAATTAGACATCAAAAATAAGATTATTGAAAAGGCCGAAGCAAACGACACCAAAGTCTTTAAGCTTATCGACGGTAGAAATAGGTTCTAATAAACTCAACTCCCCATGTGATTCGGCATAAGATATTGCAGCAACTAAACTTTTGGGTAACTTTGCAGTCTAATCCAATGTTATGAGAAATTTACTTGCAACATTTATCTTCATTGTGGCAGCTGCGTCTGCAGCTTATGCCGACATCCCTATGGGCGAATCCCTCAACTATCGAGTGATGTTTAAGTGGGGGCTTGTCAACAAACAAGCCGGACACGCTAATATATCCACCAGCAGCCTCAACGACTCGCTGTTTAGAGCCGAGCTTATCGCTGCATCCGAAAAGTGGGCCGACATGTTTTTCAAAGTGCGCGACACTCTTCGCGGCAACATCGACCTCCATTCTTGCGAGCCGTCGCTTTATGAGAAAATCACGCACGAAGGTGGCGAATACAAATTCGACCGCATCACCTATGAGCGCAATGGCAACCACGTAGTCGGCAAAGGACATCGAATCCACCAAAAGAAACCGAGCAAACCGATTACAAACCGCGAAGTGCTCCACGAAGCCGACGGCTTTACACTCGATATGCTTAGCTCATTCTACTTTATGCGCAGCATCCGTTACGACGTGATGACTCCGGGCGATTCCATCGTCACCAACATCTTCTCTGGCAGCGCAAAAGAGGAGTTGACAATCACTTACGTTGGGCAAGAAGATGTCGAAATCGACGACACGCTCTACCCCACCTACCACATCCGCTTCCGATTCACCGACGACGGCGGCAAAGTTTCGTCCGACGATATGGACGCATGGATTTCGTCAGAGCCAAGCAAAATCCCGCTCAAACTCGAAGGCAAGTTGGTTGTCGGCAAAGTACAATGCTTTCTGATCCCTTAACCTACGATTCAGCAGCTAACGGATAAGACCCATTTCGGTCACATCCTAACAGTTGCGGCTAACGCTACTTCAGATTCTCTCGTATAGTCGATAGGAAACTGCGCATCGCATCTGAGTCGCGAGCCGATACAATCTGCTGCAGTTCGGAGAGTTTACCCTGTATTCTCTCCAACTGCTCCGGAGTGTTGGGGTTGAACAATATCTCCTGCAATAGGTAGTCATCCTCCGACATCAAACCGCGAGCTATCACCATGTGGCGCTTGAACGTAGTGCCCGGCGCATCCTGATGTCGCATAATCCCGGCAAACACGAGGGTCGACGCAAACGGTATCGACAGCGAGTAGGCTATCGTCTCGTCATGCTCTGCAAAGGTGTACTCCTCAATGTGCAGATGCAAGCTATTGTAAAGGTCGCGGAAGAAGGTCTTACCCAAATGGTCCGACTCGCTGATAATGATTGCATTTTCGTCGGCCAAATTACTGAGCGACGCAAACGTAGGGCCAAACATCGGGTGAGTCGACACAAACGGATGACCACACTCGGCATAAAACTCCTTCAATCCGGTTTTCACCGATGCAATGTCGGATATAATGCAGCTCGATGGCAAATATGGGAGCACCTGCTCGAATGCCGATATCGTATATTTCACCGTCACAGCATTAATCACCAATTCGGGCGCAAAATCACGTATCTGCTCCAACGCAGAGAATCGCTCAGTGTTAAACGTAAAGCGAAGCCGCTGTGGGTCAACGTCGTATATCGCCACATTGTGGTTAAACGAAAGTACATCAGAGAAAAAAGTGCCCATTTTTCCAGCACCAAGTATCAGGATTTTCATCTTCGTTGGCTAATGTTTAGTTGCTTACTTCGATTGCTTCGCTATCGGCGGTTAAGGATTTCAAGCTGCTGTCTGACCGACTCTTCATGGATTGCAGTCAGCACTGCTGTCATAAATTCTGCCGACATACCCATTTCTACGGCGAGTTTCACGCGCGATTTCATTATCGAATCGTAGCGGTTAGCCTGAAGCACTGGCATGCGGTGCTCTTTCTTGAACTGCCCGATTTCGCGCGACACACTCATACGCTTATTTAGCTGTTCAAGTATCTCATTATCAATGCGGTCAATCTGCTGACGTAGCAGTGCCAAACTTTCGGTCGATGTTTTCTGATCGCGAATCACGAGTGTATTTAATATAAAGTTGAGTACATCGGGGGTTACCTGTTGAGCCTTGTCGCTCCATGCACAGTCGGGGTCGCAGTGCGACTCGATTATCAATCCGTCGAATCCCATGTCGAGAGCCTGCTGCGATATCGACGAAATCAGTTCTCGCTTGCCCCCAATATGGCTCGGGTCGCAAATGATAGGCAGATTGGGCTCGCGGCGGCGCAACTCAATAGGGATATGCCACTGAGGCATATTGCGATAGAGGTGCTTACCGTAGGTGCTGAAGCCGCGATGAATCGCCCCAAGTCGGCGAATACCAGCGTTGTAGAGTCGTTCGAGCGCTCCAATCCATAGGTCTAAGTCGGGATTGACTGGATTCTTCACAAGCACAGGACAGTCGACGTTCAATTGCGACAACGTGTCAGCTATCTCCTGCATTGCAAACGGATTTGCCGAGGTACGAGCCCCAATCCATAGCATATCTATGCCAGCAGCAACTGCAGCCTCTACGTGTGCGTGATTGGCTACCTCAACAGCCACCTGCATTCCTGTTTCTTGCTTGACCTCTTTGAGCCACTCCAACCCTTCGGGACCTACGCCTTCGAAGCCTCCAGGCTTGGTGCGCGGCTTCCAAATGCCTGCGCGGAACAGACGGATGCCGTTAGCGCTCAATTCGCGTGCAGTTGTGAGCACTTGCTCGCGAGTTTCTGCCGAACATGGTCCAGCGATAATCAATGGATTCGGGGTAGCAATCCCTTCGGGATAGATGCTTTTAAGTTCAGTAAACATATCTTATGTTTTTTATTTTTTAGACGATATTCAAACGCTTAATGCGGTCAAGCGCTTTATTCATACTCTCTACTGGTGTGCATAGCGACACGCGCACGAAGCGCTCACCTTTGCTGCCAAATATAAATCCGGGTGTGACGAAAACGTCAGCTTCATACAGTATGCGGTCAGCCAACTCCTCAGCCGAGGCAACGCTGTCGGGAATACGTCCCCAGAGGAACAAGCCCTGTTGGCTGCTGTCAAACTTGCAACCCATTGCTTCCATTATCTTCTCAGCTACGGCGCGACGCTCTGAATAGACTGCGTTGACTCTCTGATACCAATCATCCGTCAACTGCAACGCCTTTACAGCAGCGAGCATCACTGGGCGGAACTGGCCCGAATCGATGTTGGATTTCACCTTCAACAGCCAACCGATGAACGTCGGATTTGACGCAACCATTGCCACACGCCAGCCAGCCATATTATGGCTCTTGCTCAGCGAGTTAAGTTCCATTGCCACCTCACGTGCGCCGGGCACCGACAGTATGCTCTCTGGCTTTTCGTTCAGAATAAAACTATATGGGTTATCGTTCACAATCACTATTCCATGGCGGCGTCCGAAGTCGACAAGCTTTTCAAACAATTGGCGTGAGCCCCCTGCTCCAGTCGGCATATTCGGGTAGTTGACCCACATCAACTTGATGCGCTCAAGCGGCAACTGCTCCAATGCTTCGAAATCTGGCTCCCAATTCTTATCCTCGCATAGGTCATAGCTGAAAATCTCAGCCCCAACAAGGCAACTGACCGACGTGTAGGTCGGATAACCTGGATTCGGCACCAACACCCCGTCGCCGGGATTCAGAAACGTCATCGATATGTGCAGTATCCCCTCTTTTGAGCCAATAAGTGGCTGTATCTCAGTCGACGCGTCAAGTTCAACGCCATAATATCGGCTATACCATTGAGCAAACGCATTGCGCAGCTCTGGAATACCCACATAAGGTTGGTAGCTATGTGTATCAGGCTTATTTGCCTCAGCCGCAAGCGTTGCTATAACCTCTGGCGAGGGGGGCAGGTCGGGGCCACCAATGCCGAGCGATATGATGTCGTGACCCTCAGAGCGTAGCTTTGCTACCTCCTTGAGCTTTCGCGAAAAGTAATATTCTTGTACAGTGCCGACGCGGTTGGCGGCCTTTATCTCTTTCATCTCAATTAGCTTTTAATCTGTTTCTTGCAATCACTCATCAATCTCATCGCGACACTGCGCATATTCGCCCAATATCTTGAAATCGTTGGTCAGCGGTCGTGCCGCCTCTATCGACTGGCGATAGCGTACATAGTTGTCGAACGTCAGGTCGACATAGAATCTATACTCCCACTCGCGACCGATTATCGGCATCGACTGAATCTTTGACAAGTTTATATCATAGAACGAAAATATTGTCAGCACCTTCGACAGCGCACCCTGAGTGTGTGGCAGCGTAAACACAATCGACGACTTGTCAATCGTCTGCCCCTGCTTACTCTCCTGCGCAAGCAGCGGGTCTGCCATAATCAGAAAGCGTGTAAAATTGCGCTTATTGGTTTCAATGCCACGCTCAAGTATCTCCAAGCCATACAGATTGGCAGCATATTCGCCACAAACTGCAGCATGACCGCTCAACTTATCGCGAGCTATCTCCTGTGCCGACCCTGCAGTGTCATATTTCTCAATCATCTTCAAATTAGGATGACGGCGCAAATACTGCTCACACTGCATCAAAGCCATAGGGTGCGAATTCACCTCAGTCAACTGCTCCAACTGCTGTCCGGGCAACGCACAAAGCACATGCGAAATTCGCATCTTATATTCGCCCACAATCTGCAGATTGCTCAACCGCAACAACTCGTGATTCTGAAGCAAACTGCCAGCAATAGTATTCTCTATCGCCATAATGCCATACATCGACGCATCTGCCGACAGCATGTCAAACATATCGTGGAACGTGTCGCAAGGCACAGTATCTACCGCCTCGCCCGCAAAATATTCGCGAGCCGCAGCGTCGTGGAAACACCCTTCAACACCCTGTATCGTAATTCTCTTTTTCATCTCTTTATAGTTTGCATCGCTTGAGAGACCTATTTCAACTCACCGCTCCGCTATTTTCTTATCAAATTAAAAATCCCGTCTTAACTAAGGCGGGACTATATATTATTGATTTTTGATTGGTAAATCATTTTATATGGGTCACATACATTCCCGCCTCTATTTTTTGTCAAAATAAAAGTAATAAAAGGGAAAATATGAGCGAAATCGTTTCATTTTACTGTTTTACTTTCGTTTTTAATCGTTATCTGACGCAAAGGTAGCAAATAGTTTGTAAAATCCAACAACAAATAGCAAAATTTTATCCCCACCCCAACAAAATCTCCCCCAACACCCCCAATTCCCCTCCCCTCAATAATCCGCGCATCTCCTCCCTCACGCCCTCGCGTCAGCCTCCCTCCAGAATGGTCAGTCGCCTTGTAAAATTAGGTGATGTTAAGTCAGAGCGAGGAAAAAGTTCGAGGATGTTTGACGAGCCAAAGGCGAGGAGTTCCGCAGACCCCGAGTGGCGACGCAAAACATCGCCGTTAAGATTTTACTCAGCGACGAGGCCTTTTGGCTCATTTCTGCCCTGAGAAAAGAGCTTCATCAATCATTTTATTTGAATATTTCAAAACAGTTTATTATCTTTGCCATTGATGTAAAGCGCAAGGCTCCGACAGTCCGTCGAGTCCCGACAACAATTCGATTGCTTGCAGCGTTATATCACCACATTATTATATAATATAATTCTCATTTTTATTATTCATACATGATACGTGCCGGCATTATTGGAGGCGAAGCTTACACCGCAGGCGAATTACTCCGACTTTTGATCAACCACCCCGACGTGGAAATTTCTTGGGTCAACTCACCAGCCCATGTGGGCGACCTTATTACCGACGTGCATCAAGGCCTTTTAGGCGAAACCTATCTCCGTTTCATCGACGATGCCCCTTGGGATAGCATCGACGTGCTATTCTGCTGCATGCCCCACGGACAGGTACGCCCATTCCTTCAGCAACACCCCGTACCCGACTACGTCAAAATCATCGACCTCTCGCGCGACCACCGTCTTCCCGACGAGGAAAATGAGCACGACTTCGTCTACGGACTACCCGAACTGAACCGCAAAGCAATGGTGCGCGGAGCCAAACATGTTGCCAACCCTGGAGCCTTTGCCACCGCTATCGAGCTGGCACTCCTGCCCCTTGCCAAAAATCAACTCATCCATAGCGACATCCACGTGACAGCTATCGGCGGAAGTACATTCGAAGACGTCAACACTCTGACGCAAACCAACTTCTCGATGCGTAACAACAACATTACGCTCTACAAGCCATTCCGTCATCAACAAACCGACGAAATCGACCAAACCCTCACCACTCTCCAACCCGATTTCGACAACGACATCATCCTCGTAACCCTTCGCGGATGCTTCGCTCGCGGCATAATGGTCGTAGCATACCTCGACATGCCTAACGACCTCGACGAGATCCGCGCTATCTACGAAGAAGCTTACTCCGACCATAACTTCACATTCTTGGCCGACCGCCAACCCGACTTGAAAGATGTGGTCAACACCAACAAATGCATCATCCACCTCCAAAAAATCGACGGCCGACTGCTTGTCACCGCTGTCATCGACAACCTGCTCAAAGGTGGCTCAGGCACTGCCGTTCACAACATGAACCTGCTGTTCGGACTCTCCGAACGCACAGGCCTATCGCTTAAGCCAACAGCATTCTAATCAAGCTTAACCATATAAAATTTGCCCCCGAAAGGATCAAATCCCTCGGGGGCAATTTCTTTATCATCCGTCAATCGGAGCGATTATTTCAAAGTGCCATTTTCAGCAGCTTCAATCATTTCAGCGCTTGCAGAGATGTAAACCTCTACGCGACGGTTTTGTGCACGACCTTCAGCAGTGCTATTGTCAGCTACATAAGCTTGCAATGGAAGACCTTGAGCTGTGAGGCGGTTTGCAGCAACGCCATTGTTGAGAAGATTGTTGCGAACAGCGTCAGCACGACCTGTTGATACACGCTGGTTAACTTCGAGTGAACCTGTATTGTCGGTGTAGCCAAAAATTTGCACGTTAGTGTCGGGGTTGCCAACGAGCGATGCAGCAAACTTAGCGAGCTCAGCTTTCGATGATTCATTGAGAGTTGTGCCATTAGTTGGGAAGAGGATACCATTGCTGAAAGTAACCTTGATAGCCTTCAAACCATTCTGGTCGGTAGTTTCTTCTACTTGAGCTGAAGCTGCAAGCTCTTCTTCGAGCTGCTTTTTCTGCTTATCCATTTTATTACCGATAAGCAAGCCCACGCCAGCACCTACTGCTGCGCCTACACCTGCACCAATAGCAGCACCTTTGCCGCCACCAATGAGAGCACCAACGCCAGCACCTACTGCGCCACCACCAGTACCACCGATGAGAGCACCTTTACCAGTGTTAGTCCATGAGCTACAGCTTGCGCCTACGAGCAAACATGCTGCCAAGCCAAGTGTTGTGATTGTTTTAAATAGTTTCATCTTTCTAAGATTTGTGTTGTTTGGTTAATAGAAATAGTTTGTTCTTTTACAAAGCACAAAGTTACACTAATTTCTTATTTTTTCAAGCAAAATCGTCACTCTTAGTTGACTGAAACAAAAAAAATTCCTAAGTTTGTATTATAATTTCGCGTCAGGGTCACTTCCATACTCCGACACCCCTACGCCACACGACCAAAAAACATGTCAAATCGCATAGGCAAAGCATCCCTAAAGGCTACAAATCTAATCTATCACATTGCTGCAATAATAGTTGTGGCAATATGGGGTGGCTCATTTGTATGGAGTAGAGTGCTCATTATCGATGTTGGCATGAACGCCGTCGAAATCTACATCTACCGCTTCCTCATCGCATATCTGCTGATATGGCCTCTGAGTGGTGGAAGACTATTTGCAAAATCTTTCTTCGACGAACTCCTCCTTGCACTCTGCGGACTCTGCGGCGGCTCAATCTACTTCATTGCCGAAAACTATGCCGTAGCATTCACCACCCCCTCCAACGTGTCGCTCCTCACAACGCTAGCCCCTATATTCACAGTGATGCTCATCGGATTATTCTACAAATCCGAACGACCAAGCATCTGGATGTGGGTCGGCTCCGTAATCGCATTCGCCGGTGTAGCACTGATTGTGTTCAAAAACGGCTTCCAATTCGACATCGGCTCCATTGGCGACATGCTCGCTATCTTAGCCGCCTTCGGATGGGCACTCTATAGCCTCGTGCTGCGCAAAGTCGACGCCAACTACTCCGCAATCTTCATCACCCGCAAAACATTCTTCTACGGACTCATCACAGCCCTTCCGATGTTCCTCCTCGAGCCGCAAACCTGCTCAATCGAGCGCATGCTGCAATGGGACGCCCTCAGCAATCTGCTACTGCTTGCCGTTGGTGCATCATTATTAGGCTACTTCGTGTGGTCACTCACAGTGCAAAAACTCGGTGCCATTAAAGCCTCAAACTACCTCTACTTCCAACCGATTGCCACCATGTTCATCTCCGCACTCTACTTCGAAGATGACCCCATTACCATCATCGGCTGCTTAGGTTGCATGCTCATCATCGGAGGCGTTTGGTTTGGCGAATACATGAGCCGCCGAGCCAAACCCTAACCACCTATCACTAATCACTAACGACTAACTCCAATGTCCGACTTCAATAAAATGCAAATACTCAAACGCCGATTCTTCGCAATGCGCAACGGCGTCATCGCCGACACACTCAGACGTGGCGGCTCAACATTTCGCATAATATTCGGACTAAACCTACCGCAACTGGTCGACATCGCTCGCGACTATGGCCACGACCCACAACTCGCCTTTGAACTATGGAACAACACCGCATGCCGCGAAAGCCTGCTTTTAGCACCAATGCTGCTACAACCCGACGACGTCGACAAAGAGCAACTTTCGCAAATGATATCCAGTATCAACGACATCGAAGTTGCCGACACTTTCTGTCACCGCTTCCTGCGTAAACACCCCGACGCACTCAACATCGCAACATCGCTCGAGCAATCACCGCGCGACATGGACCACTACATCGCCACGCGACTAATGCTCAACATCGTGCGCCAACACCCCACTGAAGCGCTCCAACTCGCTCAACGCGAACTCGACCGCAACTGCCCCCTCACCCACCGCCTCGCCCACCAACTCCTCTCCTCCCTCCCCACCCCCTAACCCCATCTAACCTGTCCCTCCGACTCACATCAACAACCCCAACGGACTATCTCTTGCTGATTATCTCGACTCTAACGTGTTCGGCTCTGATGCTGGCGTTGAGATTGCTCCTACGCCAGAAGATGTCGAAGGCTTCAACCGTTACATCGAACGCTACAAAGCTGGGCTACCTATCGAAGAAGCGGCTGTTAAATCTAAAAAATAATTCGTCATGAATCGCTCACTCTTCATTGGCTCTTTGATGCTAACTACAATTGGGATGTCGGCTCAAAACAAAGCTAACATCACTCTCCACGTAGATGACGCATCCCAAATAATTCCTACAGAAATCTACGGACAATTTGCCGAGCACCTTGGCAGTTGCATCTACGGAGGTCTTTGGGTAGGAGAAGGCTCCGACATCCCCAACACCAACGGCTACCGCACCGATGTTCTCAATGCGTTAATCGACTTGAAAGTACCCGTACTCCGCTGGCCAGGCGGATGCTTTGCCGACGAATACCACTGGATGGACGGCATCGGTCCTAAGGAATCGCGCCCGAAAATGGTTAACAACAATTGGGGCGGCACAATCGAAGACAATAGCTTCGGCACTCACGAGTTCCTAAATCTCTGCGAATTGCTCGGATGCGAGCCCTACATCAGCGGCAATGTAGGCAGCGGCTCTGTCGAAGAGTTAGCCAAATGGATCGAATATATGACCTCCGACGGCGACTCCCCAATGGCTCGACTGCGCCGTCAAAATGGTCGCGACAAGGCTTGGAATGTCAAATATCTTGGCGTTGGCAACGAAAGTTGGGGTTGCGGTGGCAACATGCGCCCCGAATACTATTCCGACCTCTATCGCCGCTACTCAACCTACTGCCGCAACTACGACGGCAACCGACTTTTCAAAGTGGCAAGCGGCGCCAGCGACTACGATTTCAATTGGACCGACGTGCTTATGCAACAGGTTGGCCACCGTATGGACGGGCTCTCGCTCCACTACTACACCGTTTCTGGCTGGGACGGCAGCAAAGGCTCTGCAACCAAATTCGATGCCAATCGCTACTACTGGACGTTGGCAAAATGTTTCGAAGTTGAGGACGTCATCCAGAAACACTGCGAAATTATGGACCGCTACGACCCTCAAAAGCGTATTCACTTGCTTCTCGACGAGTGGGGCACATGGTGGGACGTTGAGCCAGGCACCAATCCAGGGCACCTTTTCCAGCAAAACACCTTGCGCGATGCCTTCGTTGCCGCTCTATCGTTCGACATTTTCCATAAATACACCGACCGCCTGAAAATGGCCAACATTGCTCAAATTGTCAACGTTTTGCAGTCGATGATACTGACCAACAACGACAAAATGGTCTTGACCCCGACTTACCACCTATTCAAAATGTACAACGTGCATCAGAACGCCACCTTCATCCCGCTGAACATCAACTGCGAAATTGTCGACCTCAAAGCTAACGGCATTCCTCGCCACAATATGAAGTCGCGAGAAATCATGCCAATGGTCAGCGCCACAGCTTCAACCGACGATAATGGCTTCATCCATATCTCAATTTCAAACATCGATTTGGAAAA
The DNA here is from genome assembly GCA_017629835.1 of Muribaculaceae bacterium. GTDB lineage: Bacteria > Bacteroidota > Bacteroidia > Bacteroidales > Muribaculaceae > JAGBWK01. The sequence continues at coordinate 11,957 of JAGBWK010000080.1, forward strand.
TAAACTCGAAGTCACCGTCGATCTCGGCGACGTTAAAGCTGAGAAAGTTACTGGCGATATCCTTACATCAAAATATGTGTTCGACCACAACACTTTCGATAATCCCAACCTCGTCACGACAGCCCCATTCAGCGGCGCTAAACTCAAAAAAAACACTCTCTCCGTTACTCTCCCCGCTAAATCAATTGTCACTTTGAAACTCGAATGCCGCAACTGATTTCGTACTGTTTAGTACCTTTCCTATTTATCTGATTATTTTCAAGAAATATTGCTCATAATATTTCATCATTTTCTTGGAAAAATCCGAAAAATTTTATAAATTTGAGGAGTTGATTCCGCATGCCTTCAATGGCTCGGGCATCTCCTCAACTCTATTATAATAATGATTGTTTTACTCAATAATTATCTTAATTAATTAACCTCTTAAATCAACAAAAATGAGTGCATGGTTATGGTGGCTCTGCGCCACAATCGTTCTACTAATCTTCGAAGTCCTCACTGGCACTATTGCAGCACTATGCTTAGCTGTTGGATGCGCCCTCAGCTGCGTCGCAGCCCTCTTCGGCGCCTCTGTTGTGGCCCAAGCTCTAATCGCATCTATCGGCAGCGTCGTCGCTTTCGCCGTAGTAGGCCCGGCACTTAAAAAATTCTACAAACGTCGTCGCAACAATAATAAATACGTCACCGGAATGGATGCCCTGATTGGTCGTGTTGCGGTCGTCACCCAAGAGGTCACCAACACCCAAGCCGACAACGGTCGTGTTAAAATCGACGGCGACAGCTGGGTTGCCTTTACCAACTCGCCCAACCAACCAATCCCCGTTGGCGAAAAAGTTATCATCGAAGCCTACGACAGCATCGTCCTTCGAGTGAAACCCTATTCAGCCGACTAAACAAGTAATCATCTACTAATATCATATCAATTATGGATTCATCTACTGTTATTGTTCTGATTTTGATTGGCGTCATCGCCGTATCAATCATCTGGGCAGGCGTCAAAGTTGTGCCCCAGTCTGAAACTCGAGTTGTTGAACGTCTTGGTAAATTCCACAGCGTTCTCCCTCCCGGACTCAACATCATCTGGCCCTTCATCGACCGACCAAAAACTATCTACACACGTCGCGTAGTGCGTGGTATGAACGGTCGCCAAATGGTGCAGCTATCCGCAACCCCAGTCATCGACCTTCGCGAACAAGTCTACGACTTCCCCTCACAGCAAGTAATTACCAAAGATAACGTAACAACCGAAATCAACGCTCTGCTCTACTTCCAGATTGTTGACCCCAAAAAATCAGTTTACGAAATCGACAACCTCCCCAACGCAATCGAAAAACTTACTCAAACCTCATTGCGTAACGTAATCGGCGAACTCGAACTCGACGAAACGCTCACCTCACGCGACACAATCAACTCTCGCCTGCAAGCAATCCTCGACGAAGCCACCAACAAATGGGGTGTAAAAGTCAACCGCGTTGAGCTTCAGGACATCACACCTCCCGAAAGCGTGCGCGAAGCAATGGAAAAACAGATGCAAGCTGAGCGTAACCGTCGTGCTGAAATCCTCAACGCCGAAGGTGAAAAGAAATCAGTCATACTGCTCTCCGAAGGTGAAAAGCAATCAGCAATCAACCGCGCTGAAGCCGTTAAGCAATCCGAAATCCTTCGTGCCGAAGGTGAATCTCGCGCCAAAGTATTGCAAGCCGAAGCCGAAGCACGCGCTATCGAATGTGTAGCCCAAGCCATCCAAAACACCAAAACCGACCCCGCAACCTACATGCTCGCCATGAAATACATCGAAACACTGCAGGAAATGGTATCAGGCAAAGACAACAAAACCGTCTACATCCCCTACGAAGCTTCAGGCGTACTCAGCTCAATAGGCTCAATCAAAACCATGTTCGAAGCCAAACCCTAACCGCTTCTTCACCACACAAAATCACGAATGTAACGCTCCAAAGTGTTATAAAACCATATCGAGAGGCTGCCTACAAACAAGGCAGCCTCTCTACATTTGCCCCATTCCCTACTTCGACCGCTCGAATAGTCGATTATTCGATAGTTCGAGATGTCTACCTTCGCAGCATAGGTCTCCTACTCCGCCTAAGGTTCATATTTCTACTCTAAACTCGCCAAACATACAAAAGCTGCACACTCTTACTCGTATTTTTAGAACGTTTGTTTTGCCAAAACGAAAAAAAGCCTTATCTTTGTAGCTTGAATGGCGTATTTTGAGCCTAACCAACGCCAAACTAAGCCGCTCATTATCATAAAAAACTACTATTCAAGAAAATACTTAGAAAAAATAATATAAAAACTAAATACTCAAAATGTCTACTTTAGAGAAAATCAGAAAACATCCGGCAATCGTGATCTTTGTAATTGGTTTTGCCATCCTGCTCTTCATCATCACTGGTATTGTCACAAGCTTCGACATCTTCCGCGACCACGACACTGTTGCGAAAGTCGACGGCACCAAACTGAAGTATAACGAACTCATTCAGCGCACTAACGACCTTCAGGAAAACTACAAACAGCGCGGTATGAGCATGGACAACATCGACTTCCAGCAGATCGAGCAGGAAGCTCTCGAACAGTTGATCAACGAAACTCTTCTCAACAACGCTGTTGAAGAGCTCGGAATCACAGTTACTAAAGACGAAATGCAAGCGCTCCTCTTCGGCGAAACTGCAATCCCCATGGTTGCTCAGCGTGCTCAGCAATACGGCTTCCAGACAGCTGAAGAATTCTATCAGTTCGCTTACTCCAACGACCCCCAAGCCGAAGTTGTTAAAGCAGCTTGGAACGAAATGGAAGAAATGATTCGCGAACAACTCAAAATAATGAAATATCAAGGTCAGTTTGCTGCCCTCACAGCCAACAAGCTCGACGCTCAAACATATTACAACGACAACGCTCGCACTGCAAGCATCGCCGTAGCTCGTTTGGATTACAACACTCTCCCTAACGACGAGTTCGAAGTAACCGAAAGCGAAATCCGCGAACGCTACGCTCAGGATAAAGAACAATTCGCTATCCCAACCGAACAGCGCCTCGTTGACTACATCCTCGTGCGTCCTACTCCATCTCAGGACGACTTCGTTGCTGCTCAGCAAGAAGTAGAAGCCGTTGTTGAAGGTCTCAAAACTACCGACGGCATCGAAGCAGTTTCTACCAACTACAACTTCGAAATCACCAACATCCACGCTCCCGAAGCTTCTATCACCGACCGCGTAATCAAAAACGCTATCCCCACAATGGAAGCTGACGCTGCTAAAGTTCAGATGATTCAATTTGCCAATAACCAATACACCATTGGCAAAATCCTCGATAGCTACGTTGCTTCCGACTCTGTCTACGTTGACCTCCTTTTCGTTGACACAACAAAAGGCGCTGCCGACTCTATCGCAACCGAGCTCAACAAAGGCACAGAAATCGCAGCCCTCGGCGAAGCTATCACCGATTCAACACTCGACTTCGGTTTGCCCCTCATCAATACTGCATTCGCTGGCTACCGCGACCAATTTACTAACGCTAAAGCAAACACTTACTTCGTAATGGACGCTTCAGTTGGTCCATTTGCCAACCTCGTTGCTCAAGCTAACGGCGAAGCAGCTGTTATTGCTCGCGTTAAAAACTTCACCGACGCAGTCAAAATCTACGAAATCGCTAAGATTACTCGCAAAGTTGAGCCCTCAAGCACAACACTCAACGGACTCGACGAAGCACTCCGCACATACATTGCCGATAACAAAACACTCGATGCATTCAAAGACAACTCAGTTGAGTCATCTTACGACGTTATGAATATGATTATCGATCCATCGATGCTTTCAATCCTCGGTCTTCCCGAATCAGCTAAAGCTGCTCGTTGGGCAATGGAAAACAAAAAAGGTAGCATCTCAGGCGTATTCACCGACGACAACCGCACATATATGCTCGTACTCGCCGTTGAAGACATCTACAAAGACTACACCCCAGTTCGCAACAGCGACGTAATCGACCAACTCACAAGCCGCATCCGCGCTGAAAAGAAAGGTCAGAAACTCGTTGCCGACTACCAAGGTAAAGCCAACGACCTCGCTGGTTACGCTCAACTCATGAACGTCAAAGTCGACACAATCGAAGGCGTAAACTACACTCAGGACCGCGTTCGCGGCTTCGTTCCTGGCGACGGCAAACTCCTCTCACAAGTAGCTGCTGCTCAAAAAGGTCAAGTAGTTGGTCCATTCGACACTCGCTCAGCTGCTGTAGTATTCGAAATCATCGGTGAAGACATGCAAGCTCGCGAATTCGACTACGAACAAGACGCAGCACAATTCAACCGCGCACAAGGTGTTGACCGTCTCCAACGTCAATTCCAAAACATCCTCCGCGGCAACAAAGAGATCGACTACTCAATCCAGCGCTTCTCTTCAGCCAACTAATCCCTTAGGAAAAGCAACATCTCACAGTTGCAACACCCACAGGATTAACTCCCAACGGATTAATCATAAACAAATCCACATAAAAGAGGCAGCCACCCGGCTGCCTCTTCTCATATCTACTCACATAGATTACACTATTATCCGTTTCGCAATCAAAATCTAAACATACACAAAATCCTCCATACAGATTATACCAAAAATAATGAGAGCGGGCTGTTGAGGCTCGCTCTCATTATAATATGCGTTAGGTTCTTAATGATATGTGTTGGGTTGTTGATAGCCTCCGATATATTCTGAGGTGTCAAAACTATTGCAGTTGGGAAATTAGTCCATGAGTTTGCGGTAGCGGCGGCGTGGGGGCTCTTTGCCGTCGTTCATACGACGCTTGTACTCTTCGTAGTCGCTGTAGGAGCCTTCATAGAAAACTACGTTGCCGTCGCCTTCAAACGATAGGATATGGGTGCAGATGCGGTCGAGGAACCAACGGTCGTGGCTTACTACTACGGCGCAACCTGCGAAATCGTCGAGACCTTCTTCAAGTGCGCGGAGTGTGTTAACGTCGATGTCGTTGGTAGGTTCGTCGAGCAGAAGCACGTTGCCTTCCTCTTTCAGAGCCATTGCGAGATGCAGACGGTTGCGTTCTCCACCTGAAAGCACTCCAATTTTCTTTTCTTGGTCAGCGCCTGTAAAGTTGAACTTAGAGAGATATGCGCGAGCATTTACGTCGCGACCACCCATGCGGAATGATTCAACACCTTGTGATATAACTTCGTAAACCGACTTTTCGGGGAGCAAGTCGTGGTGAGTTTGGTCGACGTATGCGATTTTCACAGTTTCGCCAACGTCGAATGTACCTGCGTCGGGCTGCTCTTGATTCATAATCAAGCGGAACAGTGTTGTTTTACCTGCACCATTAGGACCGATAACGCCAACAATGCCGTTTGGAGGCAATGTGAAATCGAGATTATTGAAAAGTTGTTTCTTGCCGAATGCTTTAGCAAGCCCTTTAGCTTCGATAACTTTGTTGCCGAGGCGTGGACCATTGGGAATAAAGATTTCAAGGCGTTCTTCCTTCTGCTTTTGGTCTTCGTTGAGCAGTCGGTCGTATGAGTTAAGACGCGCTTTACCTTTGGCTTGACGAGCTTTGGGAGCCATGCGCACCCATTCGAGCTCGCGTTCAAGAGTCTTGCGGCGTTTGCTTGCTTGCTTCTCTTCTTGGGCCATACGTTTGGTCTTCTGGTCGAGCCATGAAGAGTAGTTGCCCTTCCATGGAATACCTTCGCCGCGGTCGAGTTCGAGAATCCAACCAGCAACGTGGTCGAGGAAGTAGCGGTCGTGGGTGATAGCGATTACCGTACCTGGATATTGCTGCAAGTGCTGTTCGAGCCAGTCGATTGACTCAGCGTCAAGGTGGTTGGTAGGCTCATCGAGGAGCAGCACATCGGGCTGCTGGAGCAAAAGGCGTACGAGCGCTACACGACGGCGTTCACCTCCCGAAAGCGTTGCGATAGGTTGGTCGTCGGGTGGGCACTGAAGAGCGTCCATAGCGCGTTCGAGTTTAGAATCGATGTTCCAAGCATCGGCAGCGTCGAGTTTGTCCTGCAACTCAGCTTGACGAGCAATGAGCGCATCCATTTTGTCGGGGTCTTCGAGCACATCTGGGTCACCGAAAGCCTCATTTACTTTGTCGAATTCTGCAAGCAAATCCATAATTGGTTGCACACCTTCGCGCACAACGTCAATCACAGTTTTCGACGGGTCGAGCTGTGGGTCCTGTTCCAAGTATCCAACAGTATAACCAGGAGACCACACTACGTCGCCCTGAAAATCCTTATCGATACCAGCAATGATTTTCAGCAAAGAAGATTTACCAGAGCCGTTGAGACCGATGATACCAATCTTTGCTCCGTAGAAAAACGATAGGTAGATGTTCTTTAACACCTGTTTCTGAGGAGGGTAGGTTTTCGATAGACCTACCATCGAGAAAATAACTTTTTTATCGTCAGCCATATATATGATTTTATGTTTGATTCAAATAATTGGGTTATTGTGAGTTGCCGCAATGCTTCAGTTTGCGACATTGCGCCAGCAATTAGCGACGTTTGCGTGGAGCATACTTAACAGGATACTCGCAACGGATGCGCCCTTCGATTATATTGTGGAGTTTGCCACGAATGAGCTGCTTGCGGATTGGCGCAATATGGTCGATGTAGAGCTTGCCTTCGAGGTGGTCACATTCATGTTGCACGATGCGAGCGAGAAAGCCCGAAATCTCTTCCTCTTGTGCTTGGAAATCTTCGTTAAGATATTTCAATCGAATATGTTCCACTCTATTCACATTCTCCGACAGTCCAGGAAGGCTCAAGCACCCTTCGCTACGCGAAATTGAATCACCTTCGAGAATCTCAATCTCGGGGTTGATTAGAGTCAGTTTACGCCCTTTGCATTCGGGGAATGTTTCAGAAACAGGGTCGGCATCGATTACTACCAAACGGATATTTAGCCCAATTTGAGGCGCAGCCAAGCCAACGCCTTCCGATGCATACATGGTTTCATACATGTCAGCAACAAGCTTTTTTAAGTCTGGATAATCGGGCGTGAGCTCTTTCGACGCTTCACGTAGCACGGGATGACCGTAAAGATATACCGGTAGTTTCATTGATTATATTGTTTGCTTTGTAGGTAATCGTTAAGTATGATAGTAGCTGATATTTCGTCAACTATAGCTTTGTCGCGGCGGTTCATTTTCTTCATGCCGCCGTCGAGCATAGAGCGATGAGCGAGCACTGAGGTGAATCGTTCGTCGAAAAATTCGATTTTCATATCGCCCAATTCTTTTCGCAGTCGGTCGATGCCAGGCTTAATGTATCGCATCGATTCAGAGTCCTCGCCACGCATTGTTGTAGGATGACCCACAATGATTGCATCAACTGGCTCCGACAAAACGTATTTCTTCACAAAATCAACGAGTTGAGCCGTTGGCACAGTAGTAAGACCAGTCGCAACGATGCGCAACGTATCGGTCACAGCAATGCCGCAACGTTTACGTCCATAGTCGATTGACATCAGTCTTCCCATTCTGTACAGCTGTGAATAAGTGTCGATTAGTTCAGCTAATGAACTTGCGTTAAATATTATCGCTAAGATTTACGACGCAATTTCACGAGTGCAAAGTTACAATTTTTTGCCGAATTACCCTATCACATAGAGAGGAATGGCGCGGCGGATTAGCATTTTTTATAAATTTGTTGTACATTTGTAGTTTAAATTAGCACCGAAGGTGTTATATTGGTACAAATTCAATTTGCAAAGTCGCGATGTGTTGACTTGCACACAACATAGGTTGACTTGCACACAACATAACAACATACTATAG
>JAGBWK010000081.1 GCA_017629835.1 Muribaculaceae bacterium
CTGATGCGAATTCTTCGAGAGAGGATTGCGATTGCTCGAGGAGTTCGTCGTGAGCCGACAGTTCGTTGCGAGTTTCGTTCAGTTTGTGGTTGAGGTCGTTGATCATACCGTCGGCAATCTCGCAACGCTTTAAGAAATTGTCAACCTCTTCTTGGTGCTTGGTAGTGATTTTAGCAACCTCTTCTTGATGCTTGGCAGTGATTTCAGCAATCTCTACTTGATGTTTGGCTACAAGTTCATCCACTTCGGCTTGATGCTTGGCTGCGAGTTCCTCGTCGTGAGCCTTTAAGGCGGCGATGGCATCTTCGCTGCCTTCTTCGGCTGAAGCACCGTTGGCAGCCGCTATCAGTTGCGCTTTCAGGCGGTTGACTTCGGCGCGCAGTTCATCGGCATTGTTGCGCATAGCTTCAGCGTCAGCTTCAATGGTTGACATGACGCGGAGCTTGTTGACGAGGCTCTTGTTTTCGAGGTCGTATTGCTCGTTGGATGCTTGAAGTGTGTCGACTTGTTTTTCTAAGTCGTGAACACGTTCGCTCAAAGCGCGTTTTTGGCGCTCAGCGCTGAGTTTTTGCTCGCGCCATTCGGCATTGGTGTCCTCGATGCGGCGTGAACGCTCGCGTATATCTTCCATTTCGCGGTTTAGGCGAGTGCGGTCGTTGGCATATTGTTGGCTGATGCGCTTTTCGGTGACTTCGGCGAGCGATGCGATGTAATCCTTCATCGATTGGTCGAGGGCGTCGTAGATGTAGCGCTGCTGGGCTTCGCGGTCAACTGTTTCGCGGAAAAATTGTGGCATTGATTCGTTGAAAATGTCAACTACTTTGGCGAAGATTGCGTCGGGAACAACCGTAGGCACTTCGGGCAATTCAACCTCGGGAAGGTTGTCGGTTGCCGATGATGCTGTGGCTGAGGTTGATTCGACTTCAGCTTTGCGTCGTTCGCTCAGCGGGGTGACAGTGGCGTCGCGCACTGAATCTTCTTCGTTGATTTGCTGCTCGTAGTCGGAGTCAAATCCGAACATCGTTTTTATTTTGTTGATGAATGCCATGGTGGATTATATGTTGTTAGCAGTGTTATTTATTTGTAGTTGAATTTGGTTTGCGCACGATGCCGACACCTTTGCGACCATTGATGCCGATTGAGAGTGGTGCATCGAAGCGCACAATGCGTACATATTCGCTTTCGTACTCTGCAGGAAGCGAGTTGAGGTAGTCGATGTCGTAGATGCCGTCGGCCGATGAGGGGTTGATTGTGAAATAGCCCACTCCAAACGATGTGAGGTTTTGGAAGAAATGGGTGCCTTGGCTCGGCTCTATGCGGTAGTTGCTCAGAGAGGCTTCGACGATGAGTCGGGCGTTGGCGATTTGTGGCCATTTTACGGGTATGCCGAGTGCGCTGTCGCTCGAGCCCCAACGGCCGGGACCGATGAGCACGTAATGCTCGCTGCGTTCGGAAAATTGACGGTTTAGTTCGGCAATTTCGGTGGCAATGGCAGGAGTGTTGAACGATGAGAAATTTTCGGGTCGAACGTACATAATGGTGTCGACGCTGTCGATGTTGCCATGGCCTAAAGCGGTGTTGCTGCGGAGAATAACTTCGTTGTCGGGCACTTCGAGCAGGGTGTTGTCGACAAGCTCCTTGCGGTCGATAATTGGGCGGATTTGCAGCCAGTAGATGTGACCCTTGTTGTCGTCGGTAGGGTTGGGGTTAATGTTGCCAGCCAACTCAATTTCGATAGGTCGTTGCATCTTTTCAGAGCCGTTGACGAGCATGAAATCGACAGCTTTAGCCAGTGGGAATACGTCGTGAGAGAGCACATTGGCAAAGGTCACAATCTTGCGGCCAGGGCCTATGTGGCTATTGCGTATGCGTTGATTTTGGAGGTCGAAAGTCGACACTAAGTATTTCAGTGCATCAGTTCCAGCAAAATCCTGAACTGATTTTTTGACAATATTGAAGCCGTCGTCGACTTTGAAGTCGTCGCCGATTTTGTTGTTGGTGTCAATGGCGTAAAGCTTCGTTTGGGTGTCGCGCAACGCTAAATCGAGCGTGGATGTTTGTAGCACCTTGTCGGGGTGACGTGGCGAAAAACGTAGGCTCAGACCGCCGTCGACGATGTATTTACCTAAGCCAATCGCTATTTCGGCTACGCCGTCCTCGGGCTGTTCGTCGTTGATTGGGTAGTAGTTGAGCGAGCGGCCTACGCCAGCGAATGAGGGGAAGTAGAAGCCGTCGTGATTTTCGCCGACAACCTCTTGGATGATTATCGCCATTTTTTCTTGGTCAATAACATTCGATGTGGCAGCCATATAAGCCTTCGAATCGCGATAGAACACTGATGCGTAAACGCTCTTGATAGCATCGCTGAGCATCTTGAGCATCTGATACTTGTCGTCGACGTGAGGTATCATATATGTGCTGTAGATGCCTGCAAATGGTTGATAGTGGCTATCTTCGAGTAGGCTTGAGCTTCGGATTGCCAATGGGCGGTTAACGACTTCGAACAACGACATAAAGTCCTCGATTAGACGCTCTGGGAGTCGGCCTTTGAGGAATCGGGCGAGGATTTCCTCATCGGAGATGTCGCTGAGCGCCATTGGATAGAGGTCGTTCGTCGTCATGAACTCGTCGAAAATGTCGGTGCAGAGCACCACTGTGCGTGGTATCGAGATTGTGATGCCGTGGAAGTTATCGCAGATAGGATTGGCCTTGATTATCGAGTCGATGAATGCTAAGCCGCGCCCTTTGCCGCCCAACGAGCCTTGCCCGATGCGAGCAAAGTTGGAGTAATAGTCGAAGCGGTCCTTGCGGAACACTGCTACTACGCCGCGGTTCTTCATCTTGCGGTATTTTACAATCATATCGAAGAAGAATTGCCTTGCAACGGGGGTTTCTTCGACTGAATGGTAGCGGTGGCTGCGGATGATTTCGGCTATGGGGAACATGGCTCGCGAGTAGAGCCAGCGTGAAATGTCGTTGTGTGATGTGTGGTAGAATAGCGATTCGGCTGGCACCTGAAGGATTTGGCGCTGCATCTCGTTGAGCGAGTGTGCGCGCATTATTTCGTTGCCATTTTCATCGCGGAATATGAAGTCGCCAAACCCAAACATGTCGAGGATAGCGTTGCCCATATCAACGGGCAATTTCTTAGAGTTTTTGTCCAAGAAAAATCCGCCAAACTCGTTGACGTGTTCGCGATTTTCGGTTTGTGTCGATTCGATGATGATAGGCAGATAGGGGTCGCGTGCTCGCAGTTCGCGTGCGAGTTTGAGCCCTGCTTCAGGATCTTTCTCCCCATTCTTTTGGAACGATACGTCGGAGATTACGCCGAGCACATTGTTGCCATATTTCTCATAGAGCGACATTGCTTCTTCGTAGTTGCGGGCAAGCATCACTTTGGGGCGTCCACGCATTCGAAGCATTTGCTCATGCTCGTTGAGCGCTTCGGTGGAGAATTCCATCGACTGGCGCAGCAAGAACTTGTAGAGGTGGGGGAGGATTGATGAATAGAATCGCACGGAGTCTTCGACCAACAGAATCATCTGTACGCCAACGTCGAGGATGTCGTTGTCGGCATTCATACGGTCTTCGAGCAATTTGATGATAGCCAACAGCAACTCGACGTTGCCAAGCCAGCTGAACACGTAGTCGATGCCAGTGAAATCCACGTGAGCCAAGCGGCGTGAAACCTCTTTGGAGAAGGGGGTTAGCACCACGAAGGGCGTGTTGGGGTAGCTACTCTTGATTGTGCGAGCACCGGTGAATGTTTCGCTAACGTCGGGTCCGGGCATCGCAATTATCAAGTCGAACTGCTTCTGCGCCAGCATTGCAAGTGCGTCGTTGATGTGCGACACCAACGTTACGCGGGGTGGCGAGCTCAGATTTAGCGAGGTGTATTCGAAATACAACTGCTCTTCAACTCGACCGTCGTCCTCCATCATAAAGGCGTCGTAGGGCGACGCAATCAGCAGCACATTGAAAATGCGCCGTTGCATCAAATCTTGGAATCGGGTATCTTTCAGATACAGTTGGCTAAGCGATTGCTCATTCATAGCGTAAATTTACGAATAATATAGCAAACTGCATTATTTTTATGTTTGAAATTTTAATAATAGGCAAATTTTTGTGCGTGAGTTTCTTAATTCGGCGAAAAATGCTTACCTTTGCAGTCTAAATGCGCCTACGATGACGACGGATTTGCTGGCGCTACTGACTGAAATTTTCAAACAATAACATAGAAAACATCATCTTATGATTAATGCTCAAGACATCAAAAACGGTACTTGCATCCGTATGGATGGCCGTCTTTATTTTTGCATAGAGTTCCTCCACGTAAAACCTGGTAAGGGTAACACTTTTATGCGTACAAAACTCAAAGACGTTGTCGACGGTCGCGTTCTCGAACGCCGCTTCAACATCGGCGAAAAACTCGAAGATGTTCGCGTTGAACGCCGTCCTTATCAATACCTCTACAGCGAAGGTGGCGACGACATCTTTATGAATAACGAAACTTACGACCAAGTTCCTATCTCTAAGGAGCTCGTAACTGGTGCTGCATTTATGAAAGAAGGTGACACTGTTGAAGTTGTTTCTGACGCTTCTACTGAAACAGTTCTCTATGCTGAAATGCCTATCAAAACTGTGCTTCAAGTGACTTACACTGAGCCCGGTATCAAAGGCGACACAGCTACTAACACTCTTAAGCCTGCAACTGTTGAAACAGGCGCAGAAGTTCGCGTTCCCCTCTTCGTTAACGAAGGCGATTTTATCGAAATCGACACTCGCGACGGTAGCTACATGAGCCGCGTAAAAGCTTAAACAATCAGCGGTAGCAACCCCGCTTTCAAAGATAAAAAAAACGAGTTAAGCCAATGCTTAGCTCGTTTTTTTTATACCTAAACGGGTATAAAGTAGTTTGATTTTATTTTATTTGCGTTTATACCTTGTCGGGTATAAATATGGGTGTTTAAAAAAGCGTAGGAAACGTAGTGAGCCTATGCAACTTATGGTTAGAATAACTGCTGGGTTTTATGCTACTATGAGATAAAGTACAGGTTTAGATGTGTAATCGTCCATTTTTTAATTTATGGTAGTATATTATAATAATGTGAATATTTTGTGACAAAAAATAATAACTTAGATTTGCGTATAATCAAAAATTTATTTTTACCTTTGCAACCGATGAGAGGTACATCCCTCCATTCAAGACATAGTTAACAAGAGACGTTATGTCCTCTGCTCGCGAATGAGAAGCGTCGGAAACTTACTCAAGTGAACGAGAAGGGTTGTAACGGACTCCGCGTCATATGGCGTGGAGCTGTTATGTTTCCACATCTGTTCACAAAGGTAATCCGACCACCTTCATTCAAAGGCGTGGCATAGCAGCCCACGCCTCTTTTTGTATACCCCGTCGTTAAGGCTGAACGACGCATTTACATCATTAATGAAACAATTGCTTCATTCATTATTGATCTTATCGGCTCTGATTTGTATTACAAGTTGCTCTTCCTCAAGAACAATTAGCTTCTCTTGCCAAGAACGTCAGATAGAAATATATGCCGATGGAGAATATCTTGGTAGAGATTTAGTGCAATATACTATTCCAAAAGGTCGAGAGTATATAGAGGTATCGTGTAGAGATAATGGTCAGGAAGTTTACTCTCGCCGATATTATGTGAAAGGCAAAAACAACACTCACATTGAAATCCAAATCCCCAAGAATTATCGATATTCAAATAAACCATATTAAAATTTAGAATCATGAACAAGGTATTAACATTATTCTTGATGATGTTGCTCTCCTTACCGGCTTACAGTGCCAAAAAGGACAAAATCATCAAAGTTACAGTTGAGCCAAAAGAGGCTGCGATTTACGTAAATAACACTTTTATAGGGTATGGTTATGGAGAATTTACTCGTCCTCCCAAGAAAGATCACGTAGCCATAATTCGGGTTGAATGTGATGAATACACCACAGCTAATTCGAAATTTTACGGAGGAGACGAACGAAACTCGCTGTCCTTCTCGCTTATGCAGGATGGGTTCTATCGTGGTTCGGCGGCCTCCGGATTGGTAAACAAATTTATTACCATAGTACTGGATTCACAATACTATACAATAGATGAGAATGAAAATGTAGATGTGTCGGCAGCATGGAAACTATTACATCAAATCTTATTGAGTTACTACCCAGAAATTGAAACAACGGATTTTAATGGTGGTTACCTTCAAACACCTTGGGAATATAAGAAATTCTCTATGTCAGAAAAAATGATACGTACAAGAGTAACGGTAAGAGACATTTCGAATCCAGACAGAATAGCTTTTCAAATCAAAATATCTTCAGAAGTTGCCAGTGCTATGGCCGCGAGAACTGGCGAATACACTGAAATTGACCGATTGCCGAAGGAAATGGAACCAATGGTAGAAGAACTGCAAACACGAATCGGTAAAGCAACAAGTATGTAATATGCAATTAACCTAAATATTAACATTAAAAAATTTTATTATGAAAATTAAAGTAACTATGCTGGCCTTAGCACTTGTATCAGTATCAGCCAGCGCCCAATCATTCAAAGACACTTTCGATGCCAACTCGCTTGGCTGGACTGAAAGTGCATTCGAAAGCAGTAAGGGAACAGCCGTCATTGACAAGGGCGTTCTTACAATTACCTCTAAGGGTGAAAATAAACTCGCCGGAGGCCTTCTTACTGCCATGTCCGGTGTGGCTACTAAGGTTGGAGAAAACACATTCTTCGAAACTCACTGCTACGCTCCCCTTGACGTGCAGAAGCCATTTGAGGTAATTGCAAACGTAAACATTGACAAACTTGCAAGCGATCGTGTTTGTGGATTTGTATTCAACTATCGTGACGGAGGAACATTCTACGCCTTTACATTCAATGATGAAATGGTTAATTTCATCCGCTATGTTGACAATGCAGTCGTAGGCTCGATATATCAGGGTGTAAAATGGGCAGACAAGAAGAAGCTAAATCAGCAATGGAAGCTTGTTAGCGATGGCGACGTACTCCATTTCTATGTGGATGACATGGAAATCCTAAAGGTAAAATATATGCCTCTTGATTACTCTGGAGTTGGCTTCTATACCTTCGGCAAGCAAAAACTCGTAGTAGACGATATCGAATTTATTCAGATGTAAATTTACAATTAATAAAAAAAGTATATGGGTATCGCATCAAATCTTGTTGCGATGCCCATTTTTTTATAATCTAAATTAATCAAAAGGCGCAGCTTCGCAGCGCAAATGCGGGCTGAGGCTTTTGGGGGCAGCGCTGGCGCTCTGCCACCCCAGGGGCTGAAGCCCCCGGTTAACATAAAACCGTGCCGTTGGCACGCTGCTTTGGTCGGGTAATTGTTGTGCTACTCCACGTGACGAAATCATAATAAAAGTAGCTGCTTCGCAGCTTTCAACTGTAGTGTTATGTGGAGAGGGAGTTGTGTTTAATGAAAAAGAGTTTCAGCTGGTGGCTGAAACTCAGTGTTTTGATTTTTGAGCCGCGAGTGGGACTCGAACCCACGACCTTTTCGTTACGAATGAAATGCTCTACCGGCTGAGCTATTGCGGCGAATTTATGAGCCGAAATGCAATTTTAGTGCTATTGCGGCGAATTTATGAGCCGAAATGCAATTTTAGTGCTATTGCGGCGAATGTTGAGGCAAAGTTACAAATTATTTTTTATTTGGCAATGGTGAGGAGAATTCTGATAGTAGGTGAGTAAGCAGATTTGTTGATGCAAGGCTTACTGTTTGAGAATCTGTTCTTGCTGCAATAGTTGGCGTTTGCGCTCAATTTCTTCTCCACCCCGTTTGCCAAAGTAGCCACCAATGGAGCCGTCGGAAGCAATTACTCTATGGCAGGGGACATCAGGGGCGAAAGGATTTCTCTTGAGAGCTTGACCAACAGCCTGTGCGCTTTTGCAACCGATGCGTTGAGCAAGTTGACCGTAAGAGGTCGTTTCGCCAGAGGGAATATCGAGCAGAGCTAAATAGACTCGTCGTTGAAACTCGGTGATATTTGTTGCTCGAAGCACCCTTTCTCGTATGTCCATATTAGTAAGTTTTAATATCAAAGCAGAGCTTTAGAGGCCCTGCTTTGATGTTTACGATATTCGATATGAGGGATTATTTTTCGTGGCGGACGCTGTAGCCGTAGAGGACGATGACGATGAAGCTTATCAGCGGAACGACAAATGATACGTTAACGGCTGGCATGCCAAATAGAGTGCCGCAGTCGATGATTGCTGCTTGCAGTGGGGGTAATACCGAGCCGCCCAAGATTGCCATAATAAGACCAGCTGCACCGAATTTGGCGTCTTCGCCCATACCTGTAAGCGCAATACCGTAGATAGTTGGGAACAAGAGCGACATACAAGCTGACACGCCTACTAAGCAGTACAATCCAAAAATGCCGTCGATGAATATCACACCTAAGATTAATGCAATGGCAACAGCGGAGAGTGTAGCCATGAGTTTGCCTGGATTGACATATTTAAGGGCGAATGTGCATATAAATCGGCTTGCGCAGAATATAATCATTGCAATGATATTGTACTTTTGCGATAGCACTTCTGCTGCTTTTTCAGCCATTCCATAATCTTCCATGAAGATGCGTGTTCCATATTGGATGACGAACGTCCAGCACATAATCTGTGCGCCAACATAGAAGAATTGTGCAATGACTCCATATTTGTATTTTTTCTTTGAGAATATTCTCTTGAGAGTGGGTATGAAGTCGATTGAGTGGGACTGATCGGCATTTTTAGGCATTCTTACTAACCATATCACGAGGAACATCACCATGATGACAATGCCAATGGTGAGATATGGTGCGATGAGCACTGACAAGTCGGAATCCTTTATGGCTTCAAATTCAGCTGGTGAGAGTTGTGCTCTCTCAGCTGTATCCATAGGATTGAGCTTGTTCTGGATAAAGTTCATCGCCACATACATTCCTAACAATGAGCCCATTGGATTGAATGCCTGGGCTAAGTTGAGGCGTCGAGTAGCAGTTTCTTCGCTACCCATTGACAGGATGTAGGGGTTACAGCTTGTTTCAAGGAACGAGAGTCCGCAAGTCATTACGAAATAAGCCAAAAGGAATGGATAGTAATCGCCTGTAACCTTTGCGGGGAAGAATGCGAGTGCGCCAACGGCATATAGCCCAAGACCGAGCAGTACACCAGCTTTGTAGCTATATTTTCTGATAAACATTGCAGCAGGGAATGCCATAGCGAAGTAACCGCCGTAGAATGCTACTTGCACTAACGCACCTTCGGAAACGCTCATTCTGAAAATCTTAGAAAAAGCCTTTACCATTGGGTTGGTAATATCGTTAGCAAATCCCCAAAGTGCAAAGCACATTGTTATCAATATAAATGGTAGGAGATAGCTAACGCCGTTTTTGCTTATGATTGATGATTTCATTATTGTTATTGTTCGGATTTAACGATTCGTGGTTGCCTAAATTAATATAGGTGAAACATACGGTCCATCAGTTTCCACTTTTCAGAGGAACTTGAGCCTGGCAATGAACTTTGGAATACTGACATAAAGTCTTCCCATTCCTGCTGGCGTGGCAGTGTAGAGAGTTTAGCCATAGCCGTTTCCCATTCAAAATCCAATGGAGTTTCGACAATCATAAATAAGCGAGTGCCGAGAATATAGATTTCCATTTCGAGGATACCTACGCTTTTTATGCCTTCGATTATTTCAGGCCAAGCTTTTTCTTTGCTGTGATGCAGGCGATATTCGCTTATCAGCTGAGGATTGTTTTTGAGGTCAAGAGTTTGACAATATCTCTTTACCTCGCAATTATGTTTCTTCTGAGTATATCCTATATTTGCCATAATTTTAAACGACGTTTTACTTGAATAGATTCATCTGAGCCTTGATGTTTCCGATAGCTGTTGCTTCGACTGGACCAGCTTCTACTTCGAGACCAGTTGAGATTGATGTGAGTCGATTGAGGTACTTGTTTTGAGAGCCACCACCAATAATCTGTAGCTTTTCCACAGGAGTGGGGAGCAATCGGTTGAGTCCCTCGATGCCTTTGCGATATCTTTCGGCTAACGAAAGTAGTACGCACTTCACAAATTCGCCTTGCGTTTGGGGAAGTTGTTGCGCTGTTTCTTTGCAGTAGTCGCAGATAGTTTCAGCCATGTTGATAGGGCTAACGAAGCGAGCATCGTCAACATCAATAACCGAAGCAATTGAGGCCTCTTCGGCTGCTGGAATCAGCACGTCGTAGTCGGTGCATTTACCACTTTCAGCCCATTCCGACATCAGTTTCTGCAGAATCCACAGTCCAGTGATATTTTGGAGGAAGCATATTTTCCCATCGACACCACCCTCGTTGGTGAAACCGTTTACTCTTGCCTCTTCCGAAAGGATAGGGGAGTCAGTAACGACGCCAAGGAGCGACCATGTGCCAGAACTGAGGAATGCAGAAACTCTGCCTTCTTTATCCTCAGGTACTGCATAGACGGCACTTGCAGTGTCGTGAGAAGCCACGGCAATTACTTTCACGTCGTAGTCAATGCCAAGTTCCTCTTTTATTTCGGGTTTCAAGCAGCCACGGTCTTCGCCAGGCATAACTATGTTGCAGAAAATATGTTCAGGTAGTCCAAGCTCGAGAATTAGGCTATAATTCCAGGTGCGATTTTTGATATCCATAAGCTCCGAAGTCGAAGCTATGCTATATTCATTGTTGGCTACACCTGTCAGATAGTAGCTAAAAAGGTCGGGCATAAACAGTAGCTTATCAGCGACAGACAATATGCTGCTGTTTTCCTGCTTCATTGCGTAGAGCTGGAATAAGGTGTTTATGTCCATTACTTGAGTGCCCGACACCGAATAGTGTTCTGCTCTATCTATCATAGCGAATACTTTTTCGGGCATGCCTTCAGTACGTGGGTCTCTGTAGGAAACAGGATTGCCAAGCAGATTTCCATTGCTGTCGATAAGCCCAAAGTCAACGCCCCAAGTGTCGATGCCAATGCTCAAGATGTGGTAGCCTTTATCAACTGCCATTTTCAATCCCTTCTTCATATCTTCAAAGAGCGAAAGGAAATCCCAGTAGATATGGCCTCCCATACGAACCTGGCGGTTTTGGAAGCGATAGATTGTATCCAATTCAAGTTTACCTTCGGAGGTGTAGCCGGCGATTACTCTGCCGCTTCCACCTCCGAAGTCAACTGCTATATAAGCATTTTTCATTTTGTTTTCTTGCCTAATACGTAAGTTTCCAAATCGTCTATTTCATCATTCGATAGAGTCAGATACTCACCATTAGTCAGAACAATGATGCGACATGCCATTTCGAAGAACATAGCCTTCTCAAAAGCCTCATTAAAGTCCTTGCCACAAACCACTTGTCCGTGTTTCCTAAGTAGTACGGAATTGTGGCTTTTCATCGCTTCAATAACGCTGTCGGCCAATTCTTTAGAACCAGGGCGATAGTAAGGAATAACAGGGATATCGGAGCCAACGTGGCATGGTACTTCAGCAGTGACGTTGAAGTCCTTTGGAACTTCCTTCATGCAAGCTACAGCTGTAGCGTAGGGTGATTGGAAGTGAAGAACTACGTTGACGTCGGGGCGTTCTCTGAGTACTCCCAAGTGGAACATGTGTTCCATTGAGGGCTTTACGCCATTCAGCACTTCGCCACTTTCAAGTTTGCAGATTGATACCTTTTCTTTTGTGATAGAAGGAACCCATGAACCAGTGCCTGAAAGGAGTACTTCATCGCCTATTCTCCATGAGATATTTCCACTGCTACAAATTGTAAGACCAGCATCACCAACGCGATGAGCTTCGGCTATGAACTTCTCAATTTGCTCGTTAGTTATCATAATACTTTCTTGTAAAGATCCAAAATAATTTCTTCAGTAACTTCGCGAGGATTGCCAGGAGTACAAACGTCGGCAAATGCAGCCTTAGCCAATACAGGGAGGTCTTCTTCCTTAATTCCAAGCTCTGTCAGGTGCTGAGGAATGCCAACTTTTACAGAAAGTTCTTTTACGGCTTTTACAGCAGCTTCTGCAGCTTCTTCCTTGCTCATACCAGCAGAGTAAACGTCCATTGCTTTTGCGATATCAACATATTTGTCGAGAGCAGCAGGAGCATTGAACTCCATGATTGTGGGTAGAAGAAGAGCGTTTGCTACACCATGAGGTATGTCGAAGATTGCACCGAGAGGGTGAGCCATACCGTGAACTACACCAAGACCAACATTTGAGAAAGCCATGCCTGCGATGTATTGAGCTACTGCCATACCATTGCGAGCTTCAGCATTGTTGGGCTCACTAACGGCAGTTGCGAGGTAGCGATTGATCATTTCAATAGCTTTAATCTCGAACATATCGCTCATTTCCCATGCACCTTTAGTAATAAGACCTTCGATAGCGTGAGTGAGAGCGTCGAGGCCTGTCGAAGCTGTAAGACTCTTTGGAAGAGTGTACATCAATTCGGCATCCACGATAGCGATTGCAGGGATATCGTTGGGGTCAACACATACCATCTTCTTCTGGTTTTCCTCATCTGTGATTACGTAGTTGATGGTAACCTCAGCTGCAGTGCCAGCAGTTGTAGGAAGTGCAATGATAGGAACTGACTTTTTCTTTGTATCAGCTACGCCTTCAAGTGAAACTACGTCGCTAAATTCTGGGTTGTTTGTGATGATACCGATAGCCTTAGCTGTATCGATAGATGAACCGCCACCAATAGCGATGATGAAGTCGGCGCCAGAAGCGGCATAAGCAGCAAGCCCAGCTTTAACGTTTGATACAGTTGGATTAGGCTTAATTTCGCTGAATACTTCGTAGGGGATGCCTGCTTCACGAAGAATGCAAAGTACTTTTTCGGCTACACCAAATTTGATAAGATCTTTGTCGGTAGCTACAAACGCTTTGTGAAGACCTAAGCGTGAAATCTCTTTGGGGAGAACTTCTCTCGCACCAGGACCGAAGTATGATACTTCGTTTAATACAAATCTATTTACCATTGTTGTATATTCGTTAAAGCGTGAGATTATTTGTAGATTGGGCCATAGTTTTGGCAAGCTCTGTAGTCGGCACCCTCTTTGTCCATGCCGAATGCATTCCATGCAGCAGGACGGAAGATTTCATTTTCTTCAACGTTGTGCATACATACAGGGATGCGGAGCATAGAAGCCAAAGTGATGAGGTCTTGACCGATGTGGCCGAAGCTTACTGCACCGTGGTTAGCACCCCAGTTGTTCATCACTGAGTAAACATCCTTGAATGCGGGTTTGTCGCATAAGCGTGGAACGAACCATGTAGTAGGCCAAGTGCGGTCAGTACGTTCGTTGAGGACTTTGTGAACTGCGGGGTCGATATCTACAGTCCAACCTTCAGCAATCTGAAGAACTGGACCGAGGCCTTTCACGAGGTTAAGACGGCTCATAGTCACAGGCATACCACCTTTTGACAAGAAGTTAGATGAGAAACCACCGCCACGGAAGTAGTCTCTGTCAGCAGGATACCAAGTAGTAGCTTCGAGGCATTTTTCAGCATCAGTTTCAGTGACATCCCATGATTGTTTCATTACGGGGTTGCCTTCAGAGTCGGATTGCTGACCAGTTCCGTCGAGGGTTGTAGAACCAGAGTTGATGAGGTGGACGATACCATTCTTAGTGAGGCCAGTGAGTTCCATGCCAGTGACACGCTTCACAGCTTCGGGGCTCCAGTAAGTGCGCACGTCAGAGAAGATTTGTGCGCGGTTAGTAAGTAAGTGACCGAATAGCATAGCTACGCCGTTGCAAGCATCGTTTTCAGTTGCAAGAACATAAGCTTCGCGAATACCATTCCAGTCGAATGAGCTATTGAGCAATGCTTCAGAGAAGTCGCCATTGGGGTAGAAGTCAGTCCATTGACGCTGACCTTGGAAACCTGCAGCAATTGCATTGTGGCCCAATGCTTCTTCCTTGAAGCCCATTTCTTTGAGTTTAGGATTGCCAGTCATCAAGTCGCGCATGATGATTGTCATCTTAACGATGAATTCCCAGTCGGCATCCTTCTGCTCACGAGTCTTAACTTTGTGAGCTGAGTTGAAGTCTTGACCTTCGTTTGGCTTGCAGTATTTTTCAGTCCAAGCCATAGCTTTTTCAAACTCTTCTTTATCGTAGATGCCTTCTTCCATACGGCGGATGATTTCAGTGAGGTCCACTGATTCGCTTCTCATGCCAAGATATTCCTGGAAGAAATCGGGACTAACGATAGAGCCGGCAATACCCATTGATACGCTACCCATTGAAAGGTAAGATTTGCCTCTCATAGTAGCTACTGCTTGAGCTGCACGAGCAAATCGCAAAATCTTTTCAGCAACATCGGCTGGGATAGTGTTGTCTTGGATATCTTGTACGTCGTGGCCATAGATGCCGAATGCGGGTAAGCCTTTCTGTGCATGGCCAGCCAATACGGCTGCGAGATATACAGCACCGGGACGTTCAGTACCGTTGAAGCCCCAAACTGCTTTGGGATAGTGGGGGTGCATATCCATGGTTTCAGCGCCATAGCACCAGCAAGATGTAACGGTGATAGAAGAGCCAACACCTTCGCGTTCGAATTTTTCAGCGCAAGCTGCAGCTTCAGCTACGCGACCAATAGTAGTGTCAGCGATAACACATTCAACTGGGCTGCCGTCGCCATTCTTCAGATTAGAAGAGATGAGTTCTGCTACAGCTTTAGCAAGGTTCATTGTTTTTTCTTCCAAACCTTCGCGAACGCCACCTTGACGGCCGTCGATTGTGGGGCGAATACCAATTTTAGGATACTTTTTCATAGTTGTAGTTTTTATATATTTTGTAATTATGTTTTTATTGAGTTTTGTTTCGTAATTGGTTTAAAAGCCTTGTTGGAGTGATGTTACTTATTATTGAGATTGACTCGGAATTCGTCGGGGTCGAGGATGTAGTCGTCGGGATTGTAAGGGGTTGACGCCAACACCATAGCGACGGAGTTGGTGGAGAAGTTTTCGATGCTACGCCACGTCATTGGGGGCACCAACAATCCAGTGTAAGAGCGGTTGAGATGATATGTCTTGCGCTCGTTGCCGTCGTCGATAATCACGTCGAAACTGCCTGAGAGAGCCACGATGAGTTCTTGCGAGGAGTGGAATGCGTGTCCATGGCGAATTTCTCCGCCGGGCACATCGTAAATCCAATAGACGCGTGCTATCTCGAAGGGGATGTTTTGTCCATTCTGGATGAACGACAGGTTGCCTCTTGGGTCGGGGATTTTGGGAAGCTGGATTAATCGTACCTTCTCCATATTCAAGTAGTTAATGATCGGCTATTATAGTAGGCGGTTGCTGTGGGAAAGCAACGTCGGCTTGTATTGAATGGACTATCAGTCGGAAATATGGTGCTTGGCTAAGTCGAGCAGATAGCGGCCATAGCCAGTTTTATCGAGTCGACGAGCGAGAGTCTTGAGTTGTTTGGCGTCGATAAATCCACGACGGAAAGCTACTTCTTCGAGCGAAGCAACGTAGAGCCCTTGACGATTTTGTATGGCAGCAATGAAATTGGATGCTTCCATTAGCGAGTCGATTGTGCCAGTGTCGAGCCATGCGAAACCGCGACCGAAGCATGTCACATTGAGTCGCCCTTGAGCGAGGTATTCGGCATTGACGGTGGTTATTTCCAATTCGCCACGAGCCGAAGGCTTGATGTTGGCGGCAATGTCGACAACATCGTTGGGGTAGAAATAGAGCCCAACTACAGCGAGGTTGCTTTCGGGATGCGAAGGCTTTTCGACGATGCTTGTAGCGTGGCCAGTTTCGTCGAGAGCAACTACGCCATAGCGTTCGGGGTCATGAACGGGATAGCCAAACACTGTGGCTTCGCGGCGGTCGCGAGCTGTAGCAAGAGCATCAAGCAGCATACCAGTGAAACCTTGACCGTAGAAAATATTGTCGCCGAGCACGAGGCAAACGTCGTCGTCGCCCACAAATTCGCGTCCGATGATGAATGCTTGAGCAAGCCCTTCGGGGCGAGGTTGCTCGGCGTAGCTGAATTTTACGCCAATCTCTTCGCCAGTGCCGAGCAGACGCTCAAACATCGGCAGGTCGGTAGGTGTTGATATGATGAGTATTTCGCGGATACCAGCAAGCATCAGCACCGATATAGGGTAGTAGATCATCGGTTTGTCGTAGACTGGTATGAGCTGTTTTGAAATACCTTTGGTGATTGGATGCAAACGAGTGCCGGAGCCTCCGGCGAGGACTATTCCTTTCATTGTATTAGTTGTCTTTAAGGGATGTTTGCTAAATGTTGATGTTCAGACGTTGAGAATTTGGAGGGAAGTTATCCGCGCGAGCCGTACATCTGTTCGTAGTATTTTTGATAGTCGCCGCTGACAACGTCGGCAACCCATTCGGTGTTGTCGAGATACCATGCAATGGTCTTTTCGATGCCCTCGGTGAATGGAGTTTCGGGATACCAGCCGAGTTCGGTGGCAATCTTTGTTGGGTCGATTGCGTAGCGCATATCATGTCCTGGGCGGTCGGCAACGTAGGTAATCATACGCTCGTCGATTTCCTCTGGTGTTGGTGTGAAAAGAGTGCGATATTCGGGCTTTTCTTCGAGTATTCGGCGGATGATGCGCAGTATTGTGCGAACGATGTTGATGTTAGTTTCTTCATTGAACCCACCTACATTGTAGATTTCGCCGATACGACCTTTGCGCAGCACCATATCGATTGCTTTGGCGTGGTCGTCAACGTAGAGCCAGTCGCGAACATTCAGCCCTTGACCATAGACGGGAAGTGGTTTCCCTTTCATTATGTTGTGGATAATCAGCGGAATCAGTTTTTCGGGGAAATGATAGGGACCGTAGTTGTTGCTGCAGCGAGTGATGTTGACGGGCAATCCGTAGGTTTCGTGATATGCCATTGTGAGCATATCGGCCGATGTTTTCGATGCTGAATAGGGTGAGCGAGGAGCCATTGGGGTGTCCTCGGTGAAGAATTTGCGACCGAATGTCTTCAAGTCAGTGCGACCAGCAACAACGCGAGCAACCTCGTCGGTCAGTTCAAGTGGAACAGCTTCGTCGAAATCTTTCGACAGTGAGCCATAAACCTCGTCGGTTGAGATTTGGAGATATTTTTTGCCGTCGCGATATTTTGGACGGCCCTGACTGTCCTTGCCTTCGAGCCAAGCGTTGCGAGCGCAGTCGAGCATCGTTTGAGTGCCGAGGATGTTTGTTTCGAGGAAAAGTCGAGGGTTTTCGATTGAGCGGTCAACGTGGCTTTCAGCGGCAAAATTGACTACATAGTCGGGGTCGAACTCCTTCATTAAGTCGCCAACGAGCTGACGGTCGCCGATGTCGCCCTTGACGAAACGTACATTGTCGCGTTCGAGCAAATTGCTGATAGTCTTGAGGTTGCCAGCATAGGTCAATGCGTCAAGAATGAGGATGTCGACATCGTTGCCATGAGTGCGCAACAGGTAGTTTACAAAGTTGCTTCCAATAAAACCGGCGGCACCGGTCACCAAATATTTTTTCATAATGGTTATTCAATTATAACACTCCAAATTTACAACATTTAGTTGATATGAACAAATCAAAATCGAATGTGAGTGAGGCGCGAATCTGGCGCGAAAAGTTAAAAATTCATTATAAAGTTTGAATTGAGGTTTATAAAGCGTAAATTTGTAACTATGAAATTGTTCTCAAAACTGCATATCTATACGGTGGCGTTGCTTGCGCTGCTGATACTCAGCGCTGCAGCCCCAGGACCTCCGGGCAAGAAGCCTACGTTCACTCCGCCAAAATTCACAATCGATCCGCCCGACATGGATAAAATCAAGGAGGCGGTGTCGGACCCCACGAGCCGTTACTATTATCCACGATTAATGGCTAATTATGAGCGGAATGATACGGTTATGACCCTCAACGATTATCGCCATTTGTATTTAGGAATGGTGTTTCAGGAGGATTATGACCCTTACCGACCTTCAGCTTTCGATTATAAAGTTGAGGAAATTTATTATCGCGACAACCATACGCGTGAGGAGCTCGATTCGATGATTTCGTATGCGGAGCAGTCGCTCGAGAATGACCCGTTCGACCTTCAACAAATCAACTTTTTGATTTATGCTTTGCAAAAGGCTCAGAAGGTGAATCGTGCGAAGATTTGGCAATATCGATTGAATCACCTTTTGGAAGCGATTTTGTCGACAGGCAATGGCATTGACCCCGAAAATGCGTGGGTGGTAATCAACCCGCGCCATGCTTATAATATCCTCAATTTCCACAATTCGATTGCCGAGAAGGTGGAATTTCAACCCCCTTGCTACGACTTTATCCGAGTTGTTCCAACTGGCGACGAAAAGCAGCCCGAAGGGTATTATTTCAATATCAAATATATCCTCGAAGAGTATTACCGTAAGCATCCTGAGCAACTCAGAGGCACTGAATAATAGTTGAGCACTGCAGATGAAAATAGAGATTAAATCAATAAACGAAATCGACAAGGCTGCGCAAGAGTTTATCGATGCTATAGGCTCTGACACTATTTTTGCTTTCAATGGCGAAATGGGTGCTGGTAAAACTACCTTTATCAATGCCTTATGCCGTCAGCTTGGCGTTGAGGACGACTCTACCGGGTCGCCAACTTTAGCCATTGTAAACGAGTATCGCACTTGCACTGGTCGCCCAATCTATCACTTCGATTTGTATCGCATCGACGACCCAACTGAGGCGCTCGATTTCGGTGTTGAGGATTATTTCGATTCTGGAGAATTATGTTTCCTCGAGTGGGCTGAACGCATTGAGCCATTGCTTCCCGACAATGTTGTTGCAGTCGATATCACCGTAAATCCCGACGGCTCACGCACGCTTTCGTTCTGAATTTAGCTATGAACATCATTCGCCTTGACCAAATCGACTCGACAAACTCTTTCATTAAGACATTGAGCAATGCGGAGAGTGGAACCGTAGTCGTGTGCCGCAACCAGACGGCTGGGCGTGGTCAGCGAGGCAATTCGTGGGAGGCTGAGCCTGGTAAGAATCTTACGTTTTCGATACTCCTTCGTCCTCAAAATATTAAGGCAACAATGCAGTTTGCAATCTCTCGAGCCGTAGCGTTGGCTATTGTCGACTGCCTTGAGCATTGGATGCACCGCCCGGGCGAGCTGTCGGTGAAATGGCCCAATGATATATATTATGGCAATTTGAAGCTTGCCGGCATTTTGATTGAGAACGTGTTGTCGGCCGACAATATCGAGCGGTCAATCGCAGGTGTGGGAATCAATGTGAATCAGATTAAATTCTTGTCGGATGCGCCAAATCCAGTGTCTATGGCTCAAATCACCAATATGAGCTACGACCTCGACACGCTGCTTGAAGATGTTTGTTCAACAATTCTGTCGTCGTTCAATGCCGAGGATGCAAGCGTTGGTGTGGCTTCAGAGAAAGAGTATGCCGAACGCCTGTGGCGCAACGACGGCTACTATACCTATGAATCGGAAGGGGAACAGTTTGAGGCAAAAATTGTCAACGTGGCTCACAATGGAATGTTGACACTCGAACGCCGCGACGGCGTGCGCTGCGAATACGCCTTCAAAGAAGTCGCCTTCGTGCTCTGATTTCCCTACGCCTGAACAAACTAATGCCGCAGAAATTAGTAAATTGGGGCAATAACAATTATGATATTCGTTTTAGACCTATACAAGAAATATGCGAAAAAATTGAGATAATTCGTCGGAATCGCACTTTTTTTACCACATTCCGCTAAAATATCCCATATTTTTTGAAAAAAAACTAACCGTCGCGGTCCGAGTGGATGCGACGGTTGTTTTATTGCGGGACTCAACGATAGAATTCTTTGAATCAGCCGAGATGTGACATTCTTCAAATCAGCCGAGATTATTCGATTTCGGGGACGGCGATGATTTTGAAGTTTACTTTGTAGATGAAATCGAGGATTTCCTGACGATATGGTGTGTCCTCTACGTCGGCTTCGATGCGTTTGATTGCGTTGTAGACCGATGAGCCTGACTGATAGATGTGGCGGTAGGCTTTGGCGATGTTGTCGATTTCGTCGTTGGATAGGCCATTGCCGCGCAAGATGTAGGCGTTGGTGCCGAGATACACCGCTGGGTTGTGTCCCATGATAGTGTAGGGGGGCACATTATTGGAAATGCGGCAGCCACCTTTGACGAGCACCCAATCGCCAACGACAGAGCTTTCGTGCACAATGGCGTTGGATGAGAGGATTGTGTTCATACCAATCTTAACGTCGCCTGCAACTTTCACACCGTTGCCAAACACTGATTTACCTGCGATTTGGCAGTCGTGACCGATGTGGCAACCTGCCATGAAGAATGAGTCGTTGCCAATGCGAGTGCTACCCTCAGATGTGATGCCGCGGTTGATGATTACCTGTTCGCGAATCACGTTGTTGTCGCCGATGTAGCAGAATGAGCGGCAACCTTTCCAGCGGAAGTCTTGAGGGTCAGCCCCGAGAATTGCTCCAGAATAGATTTTGTTGTTACGCCCGATGCGAGTGCCTCTGACGATGCTGACGAATGGGAAAATCTCACAGCCGTCGCCGATTTCAACATCATCGTCGATAGCTACAAACGGATGGATTTTAACGTTTTCGCCAATTTTGGCTGTAGGCGAAATGTGAGCTAAATTGCTAATCATGGCGTTTTGTTTTATTTCAATAGTGCTTGTGGCACAATAGGATTAAACGTAATAGAATTGATTAATTTCAACGGCCACCGCCGAGCGATTGGTAGAGTTGGATTATAGCTTGAGCAGAAGCGAGACGGCACTCAAGTTGCGCCATTTGCGCTTGCAACAGGCTTGTTTGTGAGGTCAACACTTCGAGATATGTCGAGCCAGCAGAAGCGAAAAGTTCCTTCGTGTAGTAGGCAGCTTTGCTGAGGTCGTCAACTTG
This sequence comes from Muribaculaceae bacterium, assembly GCA_017629835.1. Taxonomy (GTDB): domain Bacteria; phylum Bacteroidota; class Bacteroidia; order Bacteroidales; family Muribaculaceae; genus JAGBWK01. Next base: position 20,950 of record JAGBWK010000081.1, read on the forward strand.
AAGTGCGAGGTAGTCGGCCTTTTTCGTGTAGCGGTCGCATGCGGTCATAGCGTTCGACACTTCGGCTGAAGCGCTGAGCAGGGTGTGGCGGAATGTGTTCAGAGCCTGTTCCTGTTGCGCTTTCGAAGCTTTCAGTCGAGCGATGTTTTGTCCGCGTTGGAAAATTGGAGCTACGAGCGAGCCTGCTAATTGAGCAAACCAGTCGCCGGGATTCTTGATGAATGAGCCAAACAGGTTGGTGAAGCCATAGTTGGCAGTGATTGAAATGCCGGGGTAGAAGGCAGCGCGTGCGCTGTTGGTAGTGTAGTAGGCTGCGGCGAGAGCCTCTTCGGCAGCGCGCACGTCGGGTCTGACAGCGAGTTCGCGCATCTCAACGCCCTCGCGATAAATCGACGGCATTGTCAATGTTGCAGATTCGGGGATGTCCCACGTTTGCGGTGCTACGTTGAGCAGCAGCGACATGGTGTTGTTCATCTGTCCGATAGCGATTTCGAGGTCGTTGATTGATGCCAAAATACTGTAGTAGTTGGCTTCGCTCTGCACTACTGCGGCCTCGTTTGTGCGTCCGGCGAGCTTGTAGTTGCGCATAGTTTCGACGTTTTCGCCCCAGATTTCGGCTGTTTGACGGCTGAGCGTCAGCTGGCTGTTGAGAGTCGACAGCGCATAATAGCAGTTAGCTACAGCACCGATTATTTGAGAGCGAACAGCCTGGTTGTAGTCCTGCATTTGTCGGTAGTTGGCTTCGGCTTTGCGCTTGTTGTTGAGCGTTTTGCCGAAAATGTCGATTTCCCAGCTTGCAGTCAGTGGCACCGTGTAGTTCCACCCCGAAAGGCTTTGGTTTGAAACCGACGATGCGCCACCTTGTCCGCTCAGAGCGAGTGAAGGCAGGTAAGCCATTCGAGCGCCGTTCATGTTGGCGTGAGCTATGTCGACATTGAGTTTAGCATTTGCAAGGTCGACATTGTTGTCGAGCGCTTGAGTGATAAACTGCTGGAGCACAGGGTCGGTAAACACCTCTTGCCATGGGCGATTGCCAAGCGCTGCAGAGTCTATTTCAGCATTGCGAGCTTCGACGTATTGGCGGTCGAGCTCGGTCGACTCAGGCAACTCGAATTTTTTATAGATGTTGCAGCCTGTCAGCAGGAGTATTGCTACAGCCGTGGCAGCTACTCGTGATATATATTTCATATTCATATTGAACATTTGAATCGCATTATGATGAAGTTTGTAATCACATTTTGGGAGAGTATTGTTCGAGTTCTTTCTCAACGACATCGTTCATGGTATCCTTCCACTTAATCGGAGAAATCTTTTCTTGAATAATCTGGAAGGTGATGAACAGTGCAGGCACAAAGAAGATTTGCAAAATCATACCTAAGAGCATACCACCAACTGAGCCAGCGCCGAGGGCTTGGTTGCCGTTGGCACCTACGCCGTGAGCAAACATTAATGGGAGCAGACCAATGATAAGCGCCAACGATGTCATCAAAATCGGGCGTAGGCGAGATGCTGCACCAGCAATGGCAGCGTTGAAAATCGACATACCAGTGCGGCGGCGGTCGAGCGCAAACTCAACGATGAGGATGGCGTTCTTAGCCAACAGACCGATAAGCATGATGAGCGCAATCTGCAAATAGATGTTGTTGGTGATGCCGAACATGCGGGCGAAGATGAATGTGCCCATAAGTCCGAATGGGATAGAGAAGATTACGGCGAATGGTAGGATGTAGCTTTCGTATTGAGCCGAGAGGATGAGGTAGATGAACACAAGGCAGAGCGAGAAGATAATCGCTGTAGCACTGCCCGATGTGTCGGCCTCTTCGCGAGTCATACCTGAATATTCGTAGCCATAACCTTGAGGTAATGTTTCCTTAGCCACCTGTTCGATAGCTTTCAATGCTTCACCCGACGAGTAGCCCGGAGCAGGCGAGCCAGTCACAGCAATCGACGTAAACATATTGAAGCGGTTCAGCACGTCGGGACCGTAAACGCGAGTGAGTGTGATGTAGTTTTCGAGCGAAGCCATTTCTCCGCGGTTGTTGCGCACCTTGATAGCCGAGAGAGTTTCGGGCGATACGCGCGATTCGGGAGTGGCTTGAATCATTACGCGGTAGATTTTACCGAAGCGGTTGAAGTTTGACACGTACATACCGTCATAGTAGCCCTGCAATGTAGAGAGAATGGTCGACGGACTGATGCCAGCCTGTTTGGCTTTGGCAGCGTCGATGTCAATCATATATTGAGGGAATGTGGGGTTGAACGAAGTGTATGCCATTTGAATTTCGGGGCGCTGGTTGAGTTGCGCGAGGAATTTCTGAACGATAGCATAGAAATCGTTGATGTCGCCACCAGTTTTGTCCTGCATGTTGATTTCGAAACCGTTGGTTGCCGAGTAGCCGGGTATCATTGGAGGAGCGAAGCACACTACGCGTCCATCTTTAATCTTTTTGCCTGTTTCGCTATAGATATGCTTGATGATGCTGTTGGCGCTTTCTGATTCTGAGCGGTCGTCCCATGGGTCGAGCTTGATGATGAACGACCCGTAGGTGGCTCCTTGTCCTGAGAGGAAGCTGTAGCCTTGAATCATCTGTGTGTATCTTACGCCCGGAGTTGCAACGATGATTTTGTTTACATCGTTGAGCACTTTCAGTGTGCTTTCTTGTGAAGAGCCAGGGGGGAGGTCGATTATACAGAACACTGTACCAGTGTCTTCTTCAGGCACGAGGGCTGAGGGTGTAGTGCTCATCAACCAACCGAGCACACCGATTGATGCGAGCACGGTAGCAAACGCCGACACTTTGTGGCGTGCGATGAATGAACAAGCCTTGCGGTAGCGCGACAGAAGCATACTGTAGGCTGATTCAAAGCCTGAGTGGAATCGTTTGCTGAAGATGCCCATAACAGTAAGCACCGCTACGGCAATGGCTATGATTAGCTTGAATGGAGTTGTTGAGTTGAACCAGCCGAGAATCATGAGAGCAATTGTAGCAATCACAAGTAGCATAGTTATCAGCGGATGGAAGTCGAGAACGAAGCGGCGGCGAGTGTAGCGTTGCTTCATAGTTTCGGCTGCTGCATCGAAGGCTTTGCCCATGCGCTCTTTCATCGACTCGTCGTCGTGGGCTTTGAGCAGGAGTGCACAGAGTGCAGGCGAGAGGGTCAATGCGTTGAGAGCCGAGAAGCCGATTGCTATTGCCATGGTCAAACCAAACTGCTTGTAGAATACACCTGCAGTGCCGGGCATGAACGACACTGGGATAAACACCAGCATCATTACCAGCGTGATAGATATAATCGCAGAGCCGATTTCGTTCATAGCGTCGATTGAAGCCTTACGTGCATTGCGATACCCAGCATCGAGCTTGGCATGCACCGCTTCCACCACCACAATAGCGTCGTCGACCACAATGGCAATCGCAAGAACGAGAGCCGAGAGAGTAATAAGGTTGATAGAGAAGCCGATTACGTAGAGCATGAAGAATGTGCCGATAAGGGCTACAGGGATTGCAATCGACGGAATCAGCGTTGAGCGTAAGTCTTGCAGGAAGATGTAAACCACGAAGAACACCAACACGAATGCCTCAATCAAGGTTTTGAGCACCTCGTGGATTGATGCATAAAGGAAGTCGTTGTTGTTCATAATTACCTCCAACTCAAGACCAGCGGGGAGTTCGGCTTTCAAACCGTCGACAGCAGCGATACAGTCGTTGATAACCTGCGTAGCGTTGGAGCCGGGCGATTGGTAAACCATAACGGCACTTGAGGGGTCGCCGTTGAGAGTTGATGAGAAGCCGTAGGATAGCTTGCCGAGTTCCACTGTGGCAACATCGCCAAGACGCAACACATTGCCGTTGGCGTCGGCTGTGATGACGATATTTTCAAACTCTTCAGGTTGAATCAAGCGGCCACGATAGCGCATAGTGTATTGGAAAGTCTGGTTGCCCATTTCGCCGAATTGACCCGGAGCAGCTTCGACGTTCTGCTCTGAAAGGGCTGCAGTTACGTCGGAGGGCATCAACCCATATTGAGCCATAACGTCGGGCTTGAGCCATATACGCATCGAATAGTCGGAACCGAAACTCTTCACGTCGCCCACACCGCTTACACGCTGAAGCACTGGCACGACGTTGATTTTCATATAGTTGTCGAGGAAGCCGTCGCCGTAATCAATGCCTCCTGTGTTCACGAGGGCGAAGCCTGCGAGCATTGAGGTTTGGCGTTTCTGTGTCAACACGCCTACACGAGTAACTTCGGCAGGGAGCAGGTTTTGGGCTTTAGCCACGCGGTTTTGCACGTCGACTGCAGCCATATTTGGGTCAAAACCTTGCTTGAAGTTGACGGTGATAGTCGCAGAGCCAGTATTGGTGGCACTTGATTCGATGTATGTCATACCCTCGGCACCATTGATTGATTCTTCCAATGGAGCGATTACGGAGTTGAGCACCGCTTGGGCATTAGCACCGGTGTATGTGGTTGATACCTGGATTGTTGGTGGGGCTATGTCGGGATACTGTGTGATAGGTAGCGACACGAGGCCGAGCAGACCCAATAGGACGATGAATATTGAAATCACCGTCGAGAGCACCGGTCGGTTAATAAACGTATCTAATTTCATGTAGTGAGCTTTTGAGTATGTTGGACCTTAGAGTGGCCTATATGAATGTTTGTTTCTTCAGTTGGCAGAGTCGTAACTGCTTATTGTGCTTGCTGAGGGGCTTCTACGGGGTTGATAAGCATATCTGGTTTGAGCACATTGCCTACACCTTCTATAGCGATGCGGTCACCCTTCTTTAAGCCGTTTTCTACGATGAAGATTTGTCCGTCGGAAACTGGCGATACCTGAATAGTAGTGGGCACAACTCGGTTGGAGTCGTTGACTACGTAAACAAATCGGCGGTCCTGAATTTCAAAGGTCGATTTTTGAGGGATTACTAAGGCGCTGTCGATTTTAACGGGGAATACAACTTGACCAGTGGAGCCGCTGCGGAGCAAGCCGTTGCTGTTGCGGAACAGTGCACGCACGGTCGATGCACCTGTGCCAGCACCGATTACGCCCGACACTGTGGCAACTTTGCCTTTGGTTGGGAACATCTGTCCGTCGGCAAGGCGCAAGCCAACTTCGGGCATCGAAGCGATGATTTGCTTGAGTGACGACTGGCCGTTGTCGGTCATATTGAGAATATCTTTTTCGGTCAGAGAGAAGTAGGCATATACCTCCGAATTGTCGCTAACTGTGGTTAGCGGTTGACCCATTGAGGGTGAAGCCAACGAGCCCTGACGGAATGGGATTGAGCCTACAACGCCATTGCTGGGCGATGTAACTACTGTGTATGCAAGGTTTTTCTCTGCGTTAGTCAGCGCAGCTTTGGCAGTCGACAGGTTAGCTTCGGCTGCTGCGAGGTCGTTTTTAGCGAGCAGGTTTTCGTATTCCGAAATGATGTTTTTGTCGTAGAGCGATTGCTTCTGCTCGGCAGTAAGTTTTGCTGAGTTCAAGCGTGTTTCAGCGGCATTGAGTTGAGCAATGGCTTGGTCGACAGCAGCTTGGAATTGCACTTGGTCGAGGATAAACAGCGTTTGCCCTTTGCTCACTTGCTGACCTTCGTCGACGAGCACTTGGGTGATGAAACCCGAAACTTGGGGTCGGATTTCGATGTCGGTTTTACCTTTGATAGTAGCGGGATATGATTGCGACAACTCAATGGATTCGTAGTCCAGAGGCATAGTTGCGATTTGAGGTGCCATAGCGGCAGGGTTGGCAGCTGCGCCTGTGTCATTTTTAGATGAGCAGGACGAGAGAGTCGCTAAAGCCGCAGCAAAAGCGAGTGCGGCTACGTTGATCATAATTCTTTTCATCGTGATGCGTATGGGTTGTGAAGTTTTAATAATCAAATTATAGTTATAGAGCACAAAAATAACGATTATGATGAATTTAATGCTCGTTAAAAACTCGAAAAATTCAGCCACTTAACGCTATTTAACTAAAATCCTTGATTTTACCACCGCCCACCTCACTTTGTGAGGCATCATAGGCTACTTAGGAGGCATAGGCGGCCTATTCTCAAGGCTATTCACAATTAATAATCAATAAAAAATCACTCGGCGGTGGGGTGCCGAGTGATTTGAGATATGAAGAGATTGTTTTATTATTTCGCTAAGGAAATTTATTTTGCTGCAACAACTTCTACAACTTCAACTTCGAAAATGAGTGTTTCGTTAGGACCGATGCCAGCGTTGGGTGAGCCTTCCATACCGTAAGCGAGTTCGCCGGGGATAACGAGAGTTGCTTTGCCACCTTTGCCGAGCAAGCAGAGGCCTTCAGCGAAGCCGGGCACTGTGCCTGATACGCGGAATTCGCGAGCGTTGTCGCCTGATTCGTCGAATACTTCGCCGTTGATGTGTTTGCCAGTATATTTCACTTTAACGCGGTCTTCCATAGTAGCTTTAGGTTCAGCACCTTCAGTTTCTACTTTGTAAACGAGACCTGATTCAGCTTTAGTGTAGCCTTCAGCTACGCGTGCAGCAGCGATGCTGTCGCCAGCAGCTGCGTTAGCTTTGTATTCAGCTGAGTTGCGGAGTTCGTTGTCGCGTTTGTCTTTAGCCATTTGTTGCATACGCATTGTGTAGCTTTGGAATGCGTTCTGAACTTCAGTCATATCGACAGTCATTGAGTCTTGCATATACACTTCGCGGATAGCTGCAACCACTTTGTCGGGGTTGATAGGTACGCCAGCTTCGCCACCCATTTGGTAAACTGAACCGTAGATGCGCATAGCGAAATTGATGCCGTAGAGAAGTGAGATGTCGGTAGTGTCGGTTTTGATAACCATTTCCATACCTTTGAGGAACTGCTCTTTGCTGAAGTTAGCTTTTTCAGCTTCAGTCATTTGCATCATCATCATTTCGTACTGGCTCTGAGCTTGAGCGCCAGCGAGTTGACCGAGAGTTGTAGCGATAGAGTCGCCGAGAGCAGCATTTTCGTTTGATGCTTTGTTAGTGTCGCAAGCTGCTGTAAGAATCATAGCAGCACCGCAAGCGGCAATGAGGAGTTTTTTCATCTTGTTTATCTGTTTATTTGATTATTTGATTTTATTTTCCAATCACTTTGAGAAGCTCAACGTCGAAGATAAGAGTTGCGTTGGGGCCGATTACGCCGCCAGCTCCGTTGGGACCGTAAGCGAGGTTAGAGGGGATGTAGAGGCGCCATTTTGAGCCTGCTTTCATCAGCTGGAGTGCTTCAACCCAACCTGCAATTACTTGAGTTACGCCGAAAGTTGCGGGCACGCCACGTTCAACAGAGCTGTCGAACACTGTGCCGTCAATCAGTTTGCCAGTGTAGTGAACTTCCACTTGGTCCTGTGCTGTAGGTTGTGCACCGTTGCCTTCAGCGAGAACTTCGTATTGAAGACCCGAGGCAGTGGTTTTCACTTCGGGGCGTTTGCCATTTTCTTCGAGGAATGCTTTGCCAGCTTTTTCGTTGACTTCGCCCATTTTGGCTGCTTCGGCACGTTGGCGTTCTTCCATTGCTGAGAAATACTGACGGATTACTTCTTTAGCTTCGTCGTAGCTCATTTTGGGCTCTGTGCCAAGGAATACGGCTGCTACGCCGTCGGCGAAATCTTGAACATTAATCATGTCGATGCCTGAAGCACGGAAATTGTTGCCCATGCTTAAGCCGAGCGCATAGCTGATTTTATCCAGTTCTTTGTTTTCCATTTTTATCGTGTTATGTTGTTTGTTGTCGAGTTGAATTGGTGCGGAACATCCGCTGCTCCGTACCAAGGTGCAAAGTTACGCCAAAAAGTGGGATTGAAGGATTTTAATATAATAAAAATTATTAAAAATAGTATAGACCTGCAAACTCACGCCGCCAGCATCGTTGGACTTAGTCGACGGAGAAATAGCGCGCGTCGGCATTGGCGATGTAGATTCCTGCGGTAGATGACGGGGGATACATTGCCCCATTTTCGGTGAGAACGATGCCGATTTCGGCAAGAGGCATCAGTCGGTCGAGGATGAAAATGGCGCGCTGGTCGGGAAGTGAGGGGTAGCCAACAGCAGGGCGAATGCCAGGTAGTCCGCTGCTACGATGCGCTGCTTCGGCAGTAGCTTCAGCCAGACGGTCGGCAATGGTTTGGAGTAGCAACAGCTCGTAGCGGCTGAGTGGGTCCTCTTTCAGTTGCTCTATTTCCTGCTGCATAGCTTGTGAAATGGTGGTGGCGAACACGCCGATTTTGTCGTCAGAGCCAACGAAATCGCAAAGTGCAAGCCTTTCAGTGCGGTCAGGCGACGCTTTCTGTCGAGGTGTTGGTAAAGTGATTTCGCCAATGTGGATTGCATCGTCGGTTGTTGCACCTTTGCCCGATGCGGAGAAGATAGCAGTGTTGTAGCGAGTGAAATATTTCTCCTTGTCGAGGCTTAGGCGGTCGAGAAGCGCTTCAGCGTCGGCGCGAAGTTCGCGCCCCTGTTCGCTGTTGGCTTTTACGCTCCAAGCGTGGTAGAAGTATAGCCAATTGATGTCGTTGCGTAACTGGTCGATGCTGTAAGTGCCTTGCTGCGATTGTAGCGGAGTAGGGGTGTTGTTGGCTGATGTACATTCAGCGTTGAACTCTGTTTTAGCTGCTTTCGGCTCAGCCGATGAGTTGGGGCTGCTGTTTGCGTCGCGCAGGCGTTGCTGTGAAGCCTTCACTTCGGCAATGTAAGGGGCGCGCAGGGTAGAATTCAAGAGTTTTGCCGCTGCAATAGGGTTTTGAGATGCGTCGGGCATATGGATTACAACTCCTGCCGGGTATTCGGGCGCGATGCGTAGTGCAGTGTGGATAGCAGATGTGGTGGCTCCACCTATCATCAGTGGGGTGGTCAAACCTGCTTGCTGCATCATTTCGGCTACGATACGCATCTCTTCGAGCGAGGGCGTGATAAGTCCGCTCAAGCATACGATGTCGGCATTGTGACGTTGCGCTTCGTCGATGATGCGTTCGGGCGGCACCATTACTCCAAGGTCGATAATTTCGTAGCCATTACATTCAAGGATTATGCTGACGATGTTTTTGCCTATGTCGTGAACGTCGCCCTTCACGGTTGCAAAGAGTATTTTGCCACGCTTGGCAGCTTGCGCGTCGGTGGCAGCTGAAGCCATGTGTGAGATGAGTATGCCTACAGCAACTTTCATCGTGCGAGCCGTTTTGACTACTTGTGGCAAGAACATTTTCCCTTGACCGAATAGCTCGCCTACGCGGTCCATTCCAGCCATAAGCGGCCCGGAGATTATTTCCATAGGACTAAATCCCTCGGCGATAGCTTCGTTTAAGTCCGCTTCGAGAGTAGCGGTTGAGCCTTTAATCAGTGCTTGAA
>JAGBWK010000082.1 GCA_017629835.1 Muribaculaceae bacterium
AATTCAGGACTACGTAGTGAAACGTCCCACAATGATTATCCCTGTCAGCGATTTCAACCGCCGCCGCAACGCCACCGCCGATTCCACTGCGGTCGATGCTGGCAATGCTGCGCCAGATAGCACAGCTCAAACCGAGAAGCAGCAAACGCCACAACGGGCAAGCACAAAAGCTCCCGAGGCGCAACCCGAAGCAGAATCGCACACGCAAACCGCGCCCAAGCGAGAACCCGTAAAGCTGCAACGCAACTCTGGATTGAAGCTAATGCGAAATGGTAAATAACTCTATAATAGTATTCCTTAACGGAACTGATTTTCAAAAACTTTGCAAAATTCATCATACATAACAAAAATTTTTAGTACCTTTGCTTTCGGTCAACATAGCGATGAAGGTATTTTTATAATTCTTAAGATTAAAAACAATACCTCTATCGCTTGATAGTTTTTTGTAGAACATACAAAACTAACCAAAGCATTAACAACAGATTATGCCACTACTAACAATAGCAGATTTAGAACGCGCATCCTCTATATTTAGAGGCAAATTCGGCAACGCATTGGGTCGAGGCCTTATGAAAATGTTGGCAGTAGACAAATGCAACAACCTTTACGACAACAATTATCCCCTCAAAGGCCCCGAATTTGCGAAAGGTGTACTCGAAGAGATTGGCGTTCGCTACACGGTTGAAAATGCCGAATTGCTCAAACAACTCCCCGAAGGACCATTTATTACCATAAGCAACCACCCTTACGGACATATCGACGGCATCATATTAGTCGACCTCTTCGGCCACATACGCCCCGACTACAAGGTTATGGTCAATAAATTTCTTGGAATGATTGAGCCTATGCAGCCCAATTTCATCCAAGTAATCCCCACTGGAAAAGAAAAGACCAACCCCACAGCCGACAGCCTTAAAGGGGTAAAAGAAGCTATCATGCACATTCGCGCCGGCCAACCTCTCGGGCTGTTCCCAGCAGGAGCCGTTTCCGACTTGAGCCTCAAAGACAAATGCGTCAGAGACAGAGATTGGCAAGACTCCATAATCCATTTGGTAAAAAAACTGAATGTGCCTATCGTGCCAGTCACCTTCCGCGACGGAAACTCAAGATTCTACTACAGCCTTGGGCTGATTGACTGGAAAGTGCGATTGCTCCGACTCCCATCGGAAGTGTTCAACAAAAGGGGCAAGAAAGTCAGAGTTAAAATCGGCGAAATCATCACCCCCGAAAAGCAAAAGTCAATTACCGACATTCAGGAATACAAAGCATATTTAAGAAACAGCGTTTACTCTAACATTAAGTAAAATGGAAAACAATAAAGAAAACTCGGTCAGAATTCAAACATCCATGCTCAACGAGCTCGAAAAGAAAGCGCTCGTTTGGCTCGCAAATCGCCAGCCCAAATGGGTGACTTCCGACCTTTTGACCTACATCGGAACATTCGGTTCAATCATCATCGCTACTGGCTACATCCTCTCTTCCATAAACATCCATTTCCTTTGGCTTAGCTCACTGGGCTTCATAATCAACTGGTATGGCGACTCGCTCGACGGCACCCTTGCTCGAGTACGCAACCACAAACGCCCTATCTACGGCTACTACTTGGACCACACTATCGACGTAATCAACGAAACTATTATGTTTGTCGGTATCGGTCTGTCACCATTGATGAACCTCGAGCTTGCGCTGCTGCTCTTAGTCGTTTACCTCATGATGACCGTCAACGTCAGCATCAACGCTCATCTTAAAGATGAATTCAAGCTCACCTACGCTAAGTTAGGTCCAACAGAATTCCGTATCATTTGCATCATTATCAACACTTTGATTGCTACAATCCCATTCCTGCAGACAGTTGCAATGCAATTCAATCTGTTCGGCAAGGAAATCACATTCCATAGCCTCGACTTTGCGGGAGTAGTTATCTTAGTTGTTCTGTTCGTAATGCACATCACCACAATCACTGCTGATGCTAAAGGGTACGCCAAAATCGACCCTCCCCACAAAGACTAATTTATGCCTAACATATTCGTTAGATATGCAAAATTTGCTGGAACAAGCGTGGTCGGCACCATTGTCGACACGCTTGTTCTCTGGCTATTATCCGACTTTGCATTCTCGAAAGGCTATTGGGGCGAATACATTCTCTCCCCCTTTCTATCGTTTCAGGTTGCTGTGTTTGTCAACTTCGCCATTTCCTACTTCTACGTATGGAAGGACCGCGTGAAGAACAACCGAAGCACCCGACATTTCTTCAAACTATACCTCAAATACAACCTCTCTTGCTCAGCCGTACTGCTTACGAGAATGCTCTGCATCATCATCATTGAGCGCTTCTCTGGCTGGGATGTGGTAATCTGCAACCTCATAGCAATGTGCTTCTCAGGCCTCGCCAACTTCATCCTCACCAACAGCCTCGTCTTCAAAAAAAAGTAAAGTAGAGCCCACATTTAGGTATCCGCGCCGAAAAGATAACGCAACTGTCCGCTAAAGCATTGTCAATCGACTTGCATTTAGCGGACAGCGTTTATTCTGATGTCAATATTTCTCGTTAATTTTCGAGGATGAGGATTGCGCGGGCGGGGAAGGTCATCTCCTGCGCAATTGTTACGTCAACGCCCGACAGCATATCGTGGCGCGTTGAGCCGGCTGGCAAGATTTCCGCAATGTTCGACATATCGACTGTGATAGCGCGGTCGTTGCCGTTCATCATCACTACCACCTCTTTGTCGTTGTGCTTGCGCTGATAGACGTAAAGCCCATTCAGAGGCATAAAATGCTTGAGCGTGCCATGCGAAATTGCTTTGTTGCCACGACGCCAGTGAAGCACTTTCTTCATAAAGTCGTAAGCCTCATTCTGCATTTCTGTGCGGCCTTCGGCGCTGAATGCGTTGACCTTGTCGCCAGCAAAACCACCGGGGAAGTCGCGGCGCACATAGCCGTCGCTACCCTCCTTTTTGCCATTCATCAGTAGCTCAGTGCCGTAATAAATCTGAGGAATTCCTCGTGAGGTCAACAAGAATGCAACAGCCTGCTTCCACCAGCCAAGATTTTCGGGCATTTCGAGCAATAGGCGGTCGGTGTCGTGATTATCGAGGAATGTGAGGATATTTTGTGGGTCGGGGAAGAGGTAATCGAGCGCCAAATGGTCGTAGATTACGTTCAAACCATTCCAAGGGTCGGTTTGCGATGCAAATGCTTCGCGAGCCTTGATTGAAATAACAAAGTCCATTACCGCAGGCAATTCAGGCTCGCCGACAGCGTTAACTTTCGAGTTGCGTTGCCAGAACGCCTCGCCACCCTCATTGGCATACCAACATTCGCCCACGATATTAAAATTGGGATACTCATATCGCACAGCGCGAATCCAGTCGGCCATAGCATTAAAGTCGGCATAGGGGTAAGTGTCCATTCTGATACCATCGATTTTCGACTCTTCAATCCACCATATTGAGTTCTGAATCAAATATTTCATCAGATGCTGGTTGCGCTGATTGAGGTCGGGCATAGCTTCGACAAACCAACCGTCGGTAGTCAATCGCTTGTCGTAATCGCTAGCGTATGGGTCATGAATAGTCGAAAGTCGGTAGCTTGTCTGCACATAACCTTCGGGGAAATTAAACCAATCCTTGCTCGGACGGTCGTTAAACCATGGGTGATTGCTTCCCGAGTGGTTGAAAATCATATCCATAACCACTTTTAGTCCGCGCCCATGAGCTTCAGCTACGAAGTCGTTCCACTCTGCGTTTGAGCCGAAACGGGGGTCAATGCTATAATAGTCGGTTGTAGCATAGCCATGATACGACCCGCCAGGCATATCGTTAGCGAGCACTGGGTTGACCCATACAGCAGTCACGCCGAGCGAGTCGATATAGCCAAGATGCTCACGCAATCCGTTGATGTCACCGCCATGGCGACCATTCGGGTTGTTGCGGTCAACATTCACTTTATATCGAAGCCCCTTGCTGCGCGACGCATCCGAAGGGGAATTCACACCACGAGCAAAGCGGTCGGGCATCACGAGGTAGAGCACGTCAGAGGCATCAAAACCTTTGTAATCCTCGGCTGCACGGTCGCGAGGCAACAGGCGATAGTCAACCGTAGTCGACTTCTTTCCGTCGGCAAATTTGAGTTTCATAGTGCCGGGAGCTGCGTCGTCGCCTACAATAATATATAGCAACAGATAGTTGGGGCTATCGAGCCTCACCTGCTCAGCTATCTCCACGCCCTTATAATCGGTTGAGACCTGTGCCGAAGCTATACCCTCGCCACACACCATTAGCTGGAGAGTGTCGCAACGCATATCAACCCACCAGTGAGGAGGCTCAATGCGGTCAACAGTAGGTTTCGCTGCCACCGAGCAAATCGCCGTCAGCACCATTACAAATGAAAACAAACACTTTTTCATATTAATATTCTATTAAAATTTCTTCAATCAATAGGCAATCCTCAAAGCCCACCAACATAAGTATGAATAATTACACGACACAAATATAATCACTTTTTTCGTATCCTACAATCCCACACCCGACCTCAACGAAAAAAGCGAAGACCGATGAATCATCAACAGTCTTCGCTATCTTGCGAGTGATCCGGCCGCGGCCGATTTATATTTTGGCACAAATTGACACATAGGTATTTTAGTGTGTGTTACAACATTGAATGTTAATAAGGCGTACCAAATATTCTTGTATTGACTTTTTTCTGCCATTTGCCACCTTTTTGTCAGTACAAAGCCACTACGTTTTTTCTGAATTGTTTGTTGCTGACTCGTTTGATGAAAAATTTTTAGAAGAAATTATTAAAAAATTACCTTATATGCTAATTTTTTGAATTTTCTTATTATCTTTGCATCAAAATATATGAGTTATGAGTAAGAAAGCAATCATAGAATCAGTAGAACAAAGTGAAAAGGCAAGTCTTTACACTATATCTTTTGAGAATGACAACTTGTCGGAATTTGCAAAATTCATGACAAATTTCAAAGATAATGCTCGTTTGCAAAGAGATTATCAAATAATCCTTTTGGCTTTGCAAAAAATATTGGCAAATGGTGTATTGGAACGCTATTTCAGACCAGAGGGAAAATATAGCGACGGTGTATGTGCTTTACCAATCAATTCTGGTAAGTTGAGATTGTATTGTTTGAGATTGTCGGATAAAATCCTTATCATTGGAAATGGTGGTATTAAAGACACTCAAACATATAATGAGAACAATGAACTCAACGGATATGTTATAGATTTACAAAAGTTTGATTCGCTTATTAAGGAAGCAATCAAAGACGGCTCAATATCAATAGAAGAAACTGAAATTAAAGGAATTGACAATAAAACTTTTGAGTTATGAAGACAACCGATTTGTTCAGAAATGAGGTCGCTCAAATCCCAAACGATTTGAAGATTGAGATTGACCTTTCTTTCGCCATTGCGGACAAAATCGATGCCATTCTTAAACAGAAAGGTATGACACAAAAGGAATTTGCTCGCAAAATGGGAAAGACCGAAGCCGAAGTTTCACGCTGGGTGGGTGGAACTCATAACTTTACACTTCGTACTATTGCCAAGATTTCAGATGTTCTTGGCGAACGAATTGTAGTGATATAACATAAATTTTTCAAAGACATCAAGCCTGCTCTTTCGAGTAGGCTTTTTTTGACTTTTATGGGGCGAGTAAATTTTGTATCTTTTCCTACCCTCGTGAGTCTGCCTCGTTTTTTTGTCTGATAATCTTCGGCTACCCTCACTCAATCCTCAGGATTTCAATGTATTATCATTAATTCCATTTCGGTATGGTGCAAAAAAAGGAACTCCGCAAAGTTCCTTTCTGTGATCCGGCCGCGACTCGAACGCGGGACCGTCTGCTTAGAAGGCAGATGCTCTATCCAGCTGAGCTACCGGACCAACTTCGTTGCAAAGTTACGAGTTTATAGCCGTATTTGCAAATTTTTCATCCAACTAAACCATTTTACGCACCATTTACACCCCTATTTTGACCCATTTGTGCTATTTCCTATATGTCGGAAAAATTGTTTAGAATGGTCAAAAAATTGAAATATCGTATAAATACGATATTTTGTAAAAATCTATTTTTATATTTGTATCCCAATTTTCGCGTAATGCTTATGAGAAGATTCTTACTACTATCGGCGTTGCTCCCCTTGTTGTGGCAATCGGCTTCAGCTAAACTCTACATCAACGAAATCATGCAGTCCAACATCGACTGCCTGTTTGCGGAATGTGAATATCCCGACTCTTGGGTAGAGATTTACAACGATGCTGAAACTGGTAGCCGTATGCCCGGATTACGCATCGGGTTGACCGACGATTTCGAATCGGCCTACCCAATCCCAATATCTGTTGGCTTCCCAGCTCATGGCCACGTAGTAATCTATTGCGACAAATTAGGAACTGCTCGTCACGCTGACTTCCGCATCGACTCAGGCAAAGGCGAATTATATCTGTTTGCTTCCGACGGCTCCATTATCGACTACGTCAAATATAGCAAAATGCCTGCGCCAAATGTGTCCTACGGTCGTGAAACCGATATGTCTGACAATTGGGGCTACCAGCTCACGCCTTCGCCCGGCGAAGAAAACACCTCTGGCATCACCTCTATCGTGCTCCCCGATCCAGTGTTCTCAACCGAAGGGGAAACAATGGTCGGCATCAACAAAACTATCCGACTGACTATCTCGATACCCGACGACGTTGTGCTCCCCGACGACACCCGTCTCTACTATACCCTCGACGGAACCGAGCCTACTACCGACTCAGAATTTACCGACTCGTCGGTGCACATGGAGTTTGCTCGCACTAAGGTAATCCGCGCTAAGCTCATCTCAAGCCAAGCTGTCTCGCCACGTTCGGTCACCCACTCCTACATCAGCCACGTACGCAAAACCGACCTCCCCATTTTGTCGATTGCTGGTAATTCCAACGACTTCAACGACTCTCAAATCGGTATCTACAACCATATCGACTACGAATGGCGACGCCCTATCAACGTGGAATATTTCCCCGCAGCTAACAATGGCGCCGTAATCAATCAGCTCGCCGAATGTCGCGTTCACGGTGGCTGGACCCGCAATTTGCCCCAAAAATCGCTCGCCCTATACGCCAACAAACGCTTTGGCGAAAAGCGATTCAACTACCAAATATGGCCCGACAAAACTATCGACGAATCCAAGTCATTCATCATCCGCAATGGCGGCAATAGCTTCGGTACAGCCCGAATCAAGGACTCTTTCATCCAAACTCTTTTCGGACGCCACTGCCCTAACCTTGACTGGCAAGCCTATCAGCCTGCTATTGTCTATTTTAATGGCGAATATCGCGGGCTCTACGGCATTCGCGAACGTAGCAACGAGGACTACGTCGAAGCCAACTACGACGGACTCGAGGAGATTGATATGATTGAAAACTGGAATGAACTCAAGGCTGGCACTTGGGACTCGTTCTATGCCCTTCGCGACCTCTACAACAACAATCCTACCTACGCTCAAATGGCTGAAGCTATCGATGTTGAGAATTTCATAAACCTCTACATTGCAAACACTTGGGCTACCAACACCGACTTCCCGGGCAACAACATGGTTATGTGGCGTCCACAGGAAGAGGGTGGCAAATGGCGCTGGATTATGAAAGACCTCGACTTCTTGGCTGCCAACGATGCGTGGTACAAATATTTCAGCTTCTTATTGCGCA
The DNA here is from genome assembly GCA_017629835.1 of Muribaculaceae bacterium. Taxonomy (GTDB): domain Bacteria; phylum Bacteroidota; class Bacteroidia; order Bacteroidales; family Muribaculaceae; genus JAGBWK01. The sequence goes on from JAGBWK010000082.1 coordinate 7,704, forward strand.
CTGGCTCGCACACTAACGACTCTGGCGAGGGCAACCGCCGCGAAGCTGTGAAGATATTCCAAGTGATGACCAACTTCTCCGAATTCCGAAACCTGTTGGTCAGCCACTTTATGGTATATCTCGGCGACTTCCTGCGCGAATCGGTGGTAAGCGACCTCATCGAAGAGCAACGCAACGCACTTGCCGACGAATACGAATCCCATTTGAAAGTCTACGGCTACCCCAACTCAGTAAACGGTTGGCACGCCGAAGTTGACCACCTCAAAGACTGGTGCCGACGTCGCACTGAAAATCTTCCCTCGATTATTCGCGACTACCTCTCACTTGGCGAACTTGTCCCAGTGTCGGTGATTGGCAATGGCGAAGAGATTACAATCAACAACGTGGCTGTAACTCAAGAAGATTTCGTCGGATACTGGAACGAAGGGAAACTTATGCAAATCAGATGCGATAACCCCGATTTCTCATGGAAAGTTACCACAACTGGTAGCGACGGAAACAAAAAAGAGGTAATGACCTCATCGCCAATCTACCGCATCACCCCTACTTCGTCGACAAAGGCTATCAAACTCGAAGCCATACGCACAAGCGACATCGAAGCGGCCGAGTCATCTGCTATCCGCATATTCTCAGCAGGCTCTAACGTCATTGTTGAAGCTGCCGAAGGTATTGAATCGGTAGTTGTAGCCGACATTGCTGGACGCATCGTAGCCGAATCGTCGTCCGACGCATTCATATTCAGAGCCACGCTGTCGCCGGGTGTCTATGTGGTCACCGCCACTGATGCCACTGGCTCAACATCGACAAAGAAAATCGCTATCTAAGCACTATTCGGTTATTCCACTGCGAAACTCTCTGCTATGCCTCGACTCCTCCGCTACGCCACATTTGCCGCAACCTTTGCGCTCTGCACTATTATGGCGTATAGTGAGCAGCCGATATTCCTTTTTGAGCATCAAACTTTCAATTTTGGGGATGTCAGCCGCCGCGGTGGCGCCACCACTTGCCATTTTCCATTTGTCAATAATAGCGACAGTAGCATCGTAATCCTTGGTGCAGCAGCCACTTGCGGATGCTCAATCCCAGAATATCCTCGCTACGAAATTGCCCCAAACGCAACCGACACAGTGAGCGTCACGTTCGACCCTGTCGGTCAGCCCGACGGCCAATTCTCAAAGAAGATTACAATCCGCCTTAAGCCTGTTGCCACTCAGCAACAACCGTGCGACAGCATCAAGCCTACGTGCATAGCCTCAACACCGATTACCACCCTGCAATTAACCATTGAGGGCGTCATTAAGCCTTAATCTTCGTAAACCAACCCGATATTATCGAGCCAAAGCGTTATCCCGGGCGTGCCGAGATAAGCGTCACCACTCGCCGACGACGCCATAACCAACATGTGTGTCGGCTTTGCATCCTCCGCAGCCCACCCTATCTCTTTCACTGGCACCACTTTCCCCTTCGAATTGCGGGCATAATAGCAATGCTCTACCGGTCGCAGCCCCATATAGTGCTTAAAAAATGGCTTACTGGTGATGTCGCCATAATGGATTTCCATATCGTGAGCATTGACCCAGCCGTCGGTCGACTGGAAATAGCGCTCACGTCCTGTGCCTACTCGATTGGCGTAGATATTGCCGTCGGCGTCCTCCCAGCGCTGCTGCAGGAAGATATACACCTCAGCACTGTCGCGCCCCTCGTAGGTTTTCTTCTTGCTGAATCCGCTGATATAATATCGCTCATCCACTTCGGGCACAAACACTTTATAGTCGTATCTCAACGCTTTGGGTCGCTCAGTGAATGGTATCCCCATTTCCATTTTGCTATACGGCGCTTTTGTCGATGTTATCGGCTCGAATATCTGTCCGAGGAAAATCGAGCCACCTACCAACACGTCGATATTAATCAATCCGATAGCCTTGCACGTCTCGATTATGGTCTGCATCTTCACGCACATATCCGACCCATTGCGCACATCGGGAAACACTGCATTCGAGGTCTTATTAATACCCACCACACGGGCATAAATATTGGATGTTTCCCATGGCGAACCACCCAAGTTGGAGTAAGACTTAGCCCCCTCGATTGTTTGCGTGGGGCCAATTTCATACACCTTTTTTGTTTCGCCGCCAATGATGAACGATTCGGGAATAACACGCGTTACCCACTGATTCATATCGCCATATTTGAACGGAACGAACTTTTGAGCTAATGCAACATTTGAGATTAAGCCAATCAACAAAATGGCTGTTAAATGTTTTTTCATAATTACTAAATCAATAGAATCACACTACAATTTAAGGTCGCGCTTCGATTTGCGGTCGCCACGCAAGCGATGCCACAATGAGCGCATTCTGATAAGCCATGGCGCCGATCTGACTGTGGTGTTAATGTCGGCAGCCATTGGGTCGGCAAACGATTCGATAGCCGATTCCGACCCGAATTGTTCGGGGTAAATAACTATAATATTGTTTCTCTCGAAATTCTTCTGTAGGAAAACTGGGAAGTCGGCCATATCGGCGTTGTACGACAACGATGTGGTACGCGCCGAGATGACTACAAACAGGTCGTCGTCAAGCACTCGGTTTGTGAGCAATATGAAGTCAGTATTCTCTTCCACGCGACGGAACTCGCTGCGCACTGCATAGCGGTCACGCTTGAGCACAAGGCGTATGATGCGTTCAATGTCGGCTGGGCAGCAGAATATGATTCGGCAACCAAGCTCGCGCGCCAAATTAGCCAGCGCATGAAGCCAGCGGGTGAAGCCCGTCTCAAACTGAGCTTTTGGCGGCACATAAACCACGATGCGCGTCACCGTGTTCAATGGTATGTAGCAGCGGCTTATCACCACCATGCGGCTTGTCATCTTGAGCAGTTGCTCAATCTTTGAGCCAAAGAACGAGTCGATGACTGTAGCTTTGCGGTGCATGCCTATGAACACCTCGTTGATGTCGCGCTCCTCAATTGCATTCACAATGCCAGTGATTGTATTGAGGTCGTAGCGCTCAATAGTTTTGAGCTTATAGTTTGCTGCTGAAGCGGCCTTCACTGCAATATCGAGCACATTGCGCCCCATTGCGCGGGCACTCGACGAATTGTCGTTGCGCACATTGAGAGCATAGAGCGTGTCGCGCTCATTTCGCCGCTCTGGTCGGGTGAGCAGAGCAAGCTCAACAAGGCCACTGGCAGTCAATGGATTAGAAACTGGGATAAGCGTGTGCGACGACTGACGCTTTGAGGTTGCATTCTCCTCGACATCATCTTCCAACATTCTCACTTTCACTCTCGCAGCTGCGCCAGTTGTTGCTATAGGTGCGATGCCGCAAGTTATGAGAATCACGAGCACTGTGCCGTTAAGCATCGTTTCGTCCATCATTCTGGCACCGTCGGGCCCTATCATATTGTATCCTATGGTGACCACCGCAAGAGCCACCGCTGTATGGGCTGTTGTCAATCCGAACATCACTCCGCGGTCATCCCGGTTCATGCCATAAGCCTTTTGAGCTATCCATGCCGACACCCATTTGCTCACCAATGCGATGCCCAACATGACGGCTGCCACCCACAACGTCTCGGTGTTGGCTATAACCCGTATGTTGATCATCATACCTACCCCAATTAGGAAGTACGGGATAAACAGTGCGTTGCCCATAAACTCGATGCGGCTCATCAAAGGCGACGAATTTGGCACATATCTGTTCAGCACCAAACCCGCAAAGAATGCCCCCAACACAGCCTCAAGACCAATCATTTTGGCTGCGTATGCCGATAAGAACGCCAAAGCAAGCACAAATATGAACTGCATTATCGGGTCGCCATAAGTCTTAAACAGGCGGCGAGTTATGCGCGGATAGATGTAGAGCACTGCTGCACAATAAATTACCATTCGCAGCAGCAATCCACCCAACATTATCGGGTCAACTGACCCCACCTCGTGTACATTGATTATGACCGCGAGCACCAATAGCGCGCCTACTACGGCTATGATTGTCGCCACTACGGAGATAAGCACCGCAGGCGATTTCGATATTCCAAAACGTGCCACTACGGGATAGGAGATGAGCGTGTGCGACGCATACATCGATGCCATAAGTATCGCAGTCAACCAATTGAGATTGAGCACATAAACGCTAATCACAGCCCCCATTACCATAGGCACAAGGAATGTCAAAAGCCCAAAGCCAAGACCTCGCTTGAGATTCAGCTTCAGGTGATACATATCGATTTCGATTCCAGCCAAAAACATAAGGTAAAGCAACCCTACCTGTCCGAATATCTGGAAACTCGAATCGTTTGCCAACAGATTAAATCCGTATGGGCCAACAATAACACCAGCCACAATCATACTGACGATGTGGGGTATTTTCAGCTTGTTAAGCAGCACTGGAGCAAGCAAAATGATGACCAGCACGATAAGGAATATCGCGACCGGATTGCTCACTAATGGTGCCTGCAACAACATTGTCGGCTCAATTTTCGGGGATTAAACTCTGTTTTTACTATTACGCCTCGAAAGGCATTCGGCTATTAAACCTTGAAACGATATTTTGCAATCTGCACAGCATTCAGCGCTGCGCCCTTCTTAATCTGGTCGCCAACAACCCAGAACGACAGGCCACAATCGTTCGTAAGGTCCTTACGGATTCGACCTACGTAGACAGGGTCTTTGTCAGCGATATCAAGAGGCATAGGATACTCCTTCTTCTCTGGGCAGTCGAGCACCACCAAGCCTTCTCCTTCGGCAAACGCCTTGCGAGCAGCTTCGAGCGATATTGGGCTCTCTGTTTCCACCCAAATAGCTTCAGAGTGAGCACGCATCACAGGCACACGCACGCAAGTTGCACTCACATCCAAGTCGGGAGCGTGCATAATCTTCTTTGTCTCGTGATACATCTTCATCTCCTCCTTCGTGTAGCCATTGTCGAGAAACACATCCACGTGAGGAATAAGATTGTATGCCAACTGATAAGCAAACTTGCTGACCGTAGGAGTTTTACCCTCCTGAATTTCGCGATATTGGTTGACCAACTCATCCATAGCTGAAGCACCAGCACCACTGGCTGCCTGGTAAGTAGCTACATGCACACGACGAATTGGCGACAACTCGTTGAGCGGCTTCAACGCCACCACCATTTGAATTGTCGTACAGTTAGGATTAGCAATAATATTGCGAGGAGTGTTGAACGCATCCTCACCATTGACCTCAGGCACAACCAAAGGCACATCCTCATCCATTCGGAAAGCACTTGAATTATCAATCATCAGAGTGCCATTAGCTGTAATAACCGATGCATACTGCTTCGAAACTCCTGCACCAGCCGACACGAAAGCCACATCAATACCACGGAAATCTTCGGGATTCTCACGCAGTTCCTTCACGATATATTCCTTACCGCGAAACGTGTAAGCACGGCCAGCCGAGCGGCTTGAGCCAAAAAGAGTAAGATTGTCAATAGGGAAATTCTGCTCTTCGAGCACTCTCAGGAACTCCTGACCAACGGCGCCACTTGCGCCAACAATTGCTACATTCATATCTTTATTTTTCGTTTTTATTTTCAACTAATCACGTTTAACTTAATAATTAACGTTTAACTTAATGATATCGTTTCCGACCATTCTATAACCGCACCACCTTTCTTCCGAAAAACAATAGTAGACTATCATTACAACATCCGACAGCATCCTATCATTACGAAAAATGGATACTACAGCCATTAAACTGCAAAATTACCAAATTTTGCGGATTATCCCCCTCCTTTTTCTAAAATTCTTAAATCTAACAACCTTTTTCAGCCCAAAACGCCCTATTTTACCCCCATTTCAACCATAAATGAATCCAATGCCCACCTTGTCAGCAAGAGGGAGTGATGAAAACTCGCCACCCACCATTGTCGCTACGCTCGATGTAGCCATTTTCTTGCAAACGGGTAATCATTTTTTGCAAAGCCGAACGGTTGATACCTATTTTCTGTTGCAGATAGGCAAGCGTGACACTATTCTCCATTTGCATAGTGCGAAGAATTTTCCCATAGGTAGGAGTACGAAAAGCTATTCGCTCACCATCGTACCACCACACATTCTCATCGCTTTCTGTAACAAACAGCACATCATTCTCTATTTCTCTTGCTATCAATGCATTCATGTATTTATGAAATGGACGTATCGCATTAAGTGTGGCATGTGCGCCATCCGAAGGAGCATTGCCAACAATTTGGTCTGACTGATGTAGAGCTTCAAGGTACTCGCTTTTGTGTCGGCTGCGGACCACAATCATCGGGTAGCCATGACGAGCAAGTATATAGTTTACCAACAGGCGGGCGATGCGACCATTGCCATCCTCAAAGGGGTGAATACGGATATAGCGGTAGTGAAAAAGGGTTGCCAACTCCACGGGCGACATCTTTCCCTCCTCCTCGGCTTGGTTGTACCAATCCACGAGGTCCGACATAAGTGCCGGCGTCTCCTCTGGCGAAGCGTAATCAAAACGGTCGCCGTAGCGTGTGATAACACTGTTAGGACGTGTTTTGTACTGCCCAGCATGAACGGTGTAACTGGTCTGCACACCTCCTGGCAGATTACGATAGACGGTATAATCCTCGCGCAACAAAGTGCGGTGAAGCGTGCGGATGAAATTTTGTGTTAGCGGAGTATCCACAAAAGCAGTCTCCTCCCTCATCATCTTTAGCGCTACGTTGCTTGCCGTCATATCCTGCACATCCTTAACATCGGCCTCGCCTATTACCTTGCCAAAGAGCAGCAATATCTCCGTTTGTCCATAAGTCAGAGTGTTGCCCTCAATATGGTTACTGTTGTAGTTAAAGTCAATCGTAAATCTTCGGCTGAGCCTATCTCGGTCTTTGCCAGAGAGCGGTTGCAACTGCTTCCATGCCTCCAATGCTCTCTCTAATCTTTTGTCTTCCATATTCAATTATTTTATGTACCACCAAAAACGGTGGTACACTTACCACTTATTTTGGTGGCAAATTTACAACTTTCCCGAAAAACCACAAAATTTATCCAAAATTTTTAGGAATAGACTCAATTATTTATAGAAGGTAATCCAGTTGGTGCAGTATGAGTGTTTTTTGGGATGTAACTCAATCAATTCATTAGCCGATGGACGATACCATGCATGATTCCAGCCAACCCCCATATCCAAATAAATTGCATTAGTCGCGCCAGCCTTAACAAGCAGTTTGCAGAATTTTCCGAATGGAATTCGATTTTTTGACTCTACTATGCAAAGTCGATTATTAATCTCACACAAAGCTCGATATACATTTGTATCTTTACATGGTCTCACTGTTTCCTTTCGTTTACCATTATGAATAATCATTTCTTGCCCAAATCCCATACCATCTTCTGATTCCACTGCTTTGACAAGTTCTGAGTAATATTCTTCATATAAAAACTTCCACGTATCGTTGTAATATACAAATGCTCCAGTATTACTTTTGCATTTATAGCCTTTATACAATTCTCCATTGGACACATGGTGCCCAGCGATATTGGAATGTTTAAATTCTTTTAAGCATTCTCCAGTATAAGCCGCTTCAGCCGTAAGGATTACATTTGAATCAGATTGAGAGGGCATCTCGCCACATACTAAATCAATACGCGAATATTTTGGGATAAGTATTATCAGACTATCTGTCGTCTGCTTCTCCACATAGCATTCTTCAGTTTGAGCTACATCAGACACAGATTCAGCATCTTGAATAGAAGCATCGTTTAGTTTCCCGCAAGAAAAAAGCAATGAAACCAATAAAAGACCAACGAAATTTTTCATAAAAACAAACTATGCTATTGATCTGAAATTCACTTCGACGCAAGCATTTTACTTGCGGCGGGTGTGAATGGTGGGTTTGGGGGTGGTGAGGCAGCCGAGGGAGGTTTTGAAGCGGCAGAGGCCTTCGTTGCGCACGCCTTGGGTGGATGAGGGTCCGATGTCAATTATCGATATGCCGCGCTCTGCATAGTAGCCAAAAATATGGTACGGCAGGATGTTCATCGGGCGCTGTTCGCCGTAGCCTGGCACGTCGCCCCAATATATAATCTGCACTACGTCGGGGGTTACGCGGTACGCCATAGCGGCTGCAACGTCCTCACCGTCAAGGCTCAACACGAAGAAGTCAGCCTGCACTACGCGAATGGTTGCCAACACGTCGTCGAGCGTCATCGCAAGACGGTAACCCTTTGAGTCTCTATTGGTTTTAATTACTGAATAGGCACGCGCTACGTCGTCGGTTTTCTCAAACTGAAAGCCTGCGGCTTCGGCGCGATTAAAGTTTTTGCGCGCTGCGCGATTGAGCCCCGACTTAAAGTCAAATCCTTGATTCAATGGATAGTAAAAATCCACATCTTCCCAACCGTTGCTAAATTCATTTCGCAAGGCTTCGACCGACGCACCAATCCTCTCAGGGTCGTAAAACGCTGGGGGCATCACTATTTCAAACTCGCCTGCGCCAACAAATTGGCGAAGTCCAACTACAAATCTGTTAAGTCGTCGCAAAACGTCAGACTTGCCACCTTCATCGCTATTTTTCAAGCCGTTAAGAGCGTCGGCACTAAAAGCTATTTCGCCAAAAGGAGCTGAAAATGGACAGTGCCACACACCGTCGCGCAACCCAACAATGATGCCAAACGCAGGAGCATCGTCATCCTCAACAAGATACTTCACCGACTCGGCCTTCGCACGGTTGAGTTCGGTAAATTCTACCGAGCCAAAAACGGTGGTCAAGCCACCGAAAAGTTCGGCATATCGCTGCGGAGTTATCTCCTTGATTGACATAACTTTAATCCAACATCAAAGCGTAGCGGGACCAACTTCGACTGCCGCACCTGTGCGCGGGTCGAACAATAGGAATACTGGCGCTTTTTTATCTGAAAAATTAGCGGGATTCATGCCGTAAACTACGCCAAATTGAGCCATATCGACCTCTTTTTCTGCCATTGTTACGCCGTCAAATTTAACCGAAATTTGAGTCTTGCCGGGGATGCAATAAGCCACGCCACCTTTAGGCATTGTCAATTGTTCACCCTTATCGTTGACTGGCAATTCGCCCTCTTTGGTCACCTTAAGTGTCAGATAAACAGGCATTCCCGAAAGGTCGGATGCTTCAACCACACCCTTTTCGGCCGACACTCGCGCCACAACTTGATTGGTAATGTCGCCGTCTGGCACAATCTGCATTGTGCGCACATGAGTCGACACGCTCGTTGTGCCGATAAACATCGCCATGAGCGCCTGCTCCTGAGCATTGATATTTTCGAGCACCATTTGCATTGCAGCGCCGTCGGGTGGCATCTGCTCAGCCTGACCAGTGATTATGTCGGTGCGGCTCTGGCGCAACGAATAGATTTGCTCAGCCGCCAATTCAGCACGCTTAGCCGACGAATGGCTCTGAAGCATCTCCTGCGTGATTACCTGACGCGCAGCGGCTGTTTCCAACGGCGTAGGCTCAGCGGCTACCGACACTGGCAGCTCGACCTCATTAGGCTCGTAAACCTGCTCAGTGTTAATCGACAGCGGAATATTATCCTCCGAAAGAATGATATATGGCGCACGGCCACTCTTAAGGCTCACCAAATAGCGTTCCGACTCGTTTGGTACGCCCGACGTACTGATTACCACCGACTTAACTTCAACCGAAGTCGACGATTCGAGGATTGGGTCAACCACATTGAGATACTTTGCCGCATACTTGGCAAACTCGCCCGGACGCTTCACCGTAATCTGAGCCTCTACCGTAACGTTCACAGCTGTAACAGGCAACGAGTACATCAATCCGTAGTCGTTAGCTTTCGTGGCGGTCAAGCGCTGAGTTGTCTGCGCAACTACTGCTGGAGCAATCAGCATTGCAGCCACCACCATTGCGACTATTTTCATTCTATTCATATATTTTCTTTCTGATTTCTACCACTTTACCGCCCAGCCATCACCGAAGCGGCGCGAAGTTTATCACTTTCTTAAATCCATAATTTCTTTAATCGCACGACCCACATTGTCGGCCACATCGCCAGCCATTACGCCATATTCGCCATGCTGTTCAGCGGCAAGACGGCCAGCATAGCCATGCAGATAGACTGCCAGCAGCGACGCTATCTCAGGCTTATAACCTTGAGCCATAAACGACGCCAACATACCGGTCAGCACATCGCCCGAGCCCGGGGTTGCCAACGCCGGAGTGCCCGACGAATTGAAATATATCTTGCCGTCAGGGCGTACGATTGCCGTGTGGTGCCCTTTCAAAACGATGAGCACATTATAATGACACGCCACCTCGCAAGCCTTGCGCAATCGCGACTCTTCGTTGATATGGCTACCAAACAGCCTGTCGAACTCCCCTGCATGTGGAGTCAGCACCGACAAAACGGGCAGCAGATTGAGCATCGTAGGCTTCGCAGCAATGCAATTCAACGCATCTGCATCAAGTATCACAGGCTCTTTAGCCGATGACAGAAATTCCTCCAACGCTCTGATTGTAGCCTCATGAGTGCCAATTCCGGGACCGATAGCCACCGCCTTGTAATTCTGACGCGGCATAATTCGCTCCATTCGCAGCTCACCCTGATTGTGGCTGAACAGCGCCTCTGGAACAGACGACTGAATCACTGGGTAGCCGCACTTCGGCGCTTCGACAGTGAGTTTACCCACGCCAGAGCGCAAAGCACCGCGCGCTGCAAGCACCGCCGCGCCCATCATCCCATAGCTACCAGCATAGATAATCGCATCGCCATAGTCGCGCTTCGAGCTAAACTTACTGCGCTGACGCAGCCAGCGATTGACATCAGTATCCTCAACGAGATAATACTTCACAGGGATACGCTTCGCAGCCTCGCGGCTCAGCCCTATGTCGATTACCTTCCATTCGCCCACAAGCTCAGCATTGTCGGCGATGAAAAACGCCAAACGAGGATGCTGAATAGCCAACGTCAACGTGGCATGAACCACGTCGCGCGACACCAACTGCGGATTCCAGTCGGCCTGCAGACCCGACGGCACATCAATCGAAACCACCGACGCCTGCGGCTCATTGATTCGCGACACCAAATAGGCAAATCCACCCTGCAACGGCGCATTAAGCCCGCTGCCAAACAAGCCGTCGACAATCAGCATCTGCCTGTCCAATTCCGGCATCATAAACGAATCGATAACCTCGGTCATCGCCACACCGGGATAGTCGGCAAGCATATCGCGACACGCCGCACACTCTACCGACAAGCGTTTGCCCCCGATATTGAACAGAAACACATGGATGCGATAGCCATGCTCCGACAGCAGTCGGGCAACAGCCAAAGCGTCGGCGCCATTATTGCCAGGGCCAGCAAAAACCACAACAGGCTTCGACGGACGCCAGCGCGCCACTATCTCAGCAGTCACAGCTTCAGCCACTCGCTCGATAAGCTCCATTGGGGTCACACCCTCCTGCTCGATTGTGTATCGATCGATGCTTCGTATGTCTTCGTTGGTGAAAATCCTCATCTCTTTTGCGAATCAATTTGGCCGAGGAGAGCAATTGCCCCCTTTTTCGACCTATAATTTCAACAAAATTACAAGATTTTTTCCATAAATCAAAAAAACTTGCACTTTGACGCTTAAACTATCAAAATCATTGCGTAATTTTGTGAAAATTTTTCCTTCCGCAATGAAAGAAGTTACCTACAACGGGCTGACCTTCGTCCCCTACATCGAAAAAGAGAAAATCGACGCTCGTATTCGTGAGCTTGCCGAGCAAATCAAAGCCGACTGCAACGGCACTCGTCCGCTGCTCCTGTGCGTGCTAAACGGAGCATTCCCCTTTGCTTCCGACCTATTCCGCGCTCTCGACATCGACGCCGAAATCTCATTCATTAGAATGAAAAGCTACGAAGGCACATCGTCGACAGGCGTTGTCAGCGAAGTTCTCGGGCTTACCGAAGACATCAGCGGCCGCACAGTCGTCGTAATCGAAGACATCATCGACACAGGCAACACCATTGCCCGATTGGTCAAACTACTCGAAGAAAAGCAACCAGCCAACCTCAAAGTAGCCACACTGCTCTTCAAACCCGACGCCCTTCGTTGCGACGTACGCCCCGACTACGTAGGATTCCAAATCCCCACGAAATTCATCATCGGATTCGGGCTCGACATCGACGGACTTGCCCGCAATCTTTCCGACATCTATATCCTCAAGGACGAAAATTAATCAACCTACAATTTCTAAGAAAATGCCCAACATTATCATTTTTGGTGCGCCCGGTAGCGGCAAAGGCACTCAAAGTGAATTGCTCATCGAGCGCTACAACCTACATCACATCAGCACTGGCGAGCTCCTTCGCGGACACATCAGCCGCCAGACTGAGCTTGGCAAAATCGCCGACTCATTCATCTCCAAAGGTCAGCTCATCCCCGACAACCTCATGATTGACATCTTTGCCGACACTATCGACAACAACCCGGCTGCGCTCAAGGGTCTCATCCTCGACGGATTCCCCCGCACAATTCCCCAAGCCGAAGGTTTGAAAGCGATGTTCGAGCAACGCGGCATGAAAGTCGACGCCGTAATCGGACTCGAAGTCCCCGAAGCTGAGCTAATCGACCGCCTACTCAAACGCGGACAAGTGTCAGGTCGCTCCGACGACAACCTCGAGACAATCAACAAACGCCTCGACGTGTACCGCAGCCAGACACTCCCACTACGCGACTACTACATCAACGAAGGCTGCTACTGCGCTATCGAAGGCACCGGCACAGTCGAAGAAATCTTCGGCCGCATCGTCGAAGCCGTAGGCTAACCACCAACCCCCAACGAGCACTCGCTCACCACAGTTCAATCAACGAGCGCCCACTCACCGCAGTTCAACCGACGAGCACGACTCACCGACATTCAGAACTCATAAGATACAACAAAAGCCACGCCATTGTCATTACGACTGGCGTGGCTTTCATATTTTATTTCGCGATTGAGGGCAGTCGGTCAGAGCCAACAGAGTCGGGCTACTCCCCCACTCCTCATATCGGAAGATGATGCTGCAGGCGGCGAAGCCAGCAGCAACAAATTAGTCCTGGTTGAGGTTAACGCGCTTGAAGTCAACAGCTGCAAGACCTTTAACAGTCTGGTCGAGGTATTGACCGATAGTGAGCTTAGAATCGTTGATGAATTCCTGCTCCATCAAGCAAGATTCCTTGAGGAACTTGTTAACGCGACCTTGAGCGATGCTTTCAATCATCTGAGCGGGGAGGTTAGCACGCTTAGCTTCAGCTGTAGCAGCGATGATTTCGCGAGCCTTAACAGCTTCTTCTTCAGTCAACCAGCCCTTAGCGATGTTTGAAGAAATGTGGTCTTCGCTGTCAACGAGGTTGGGGTTGATGCCAGCTTTCTTGAGAGCAGCTTCAACTGCTTTCTTCACTTGCTCATCCTTAGTCTTTTCGATAGCGATTGAACGTTCTGATTCGATAGTAGCAGCGGGCACGTGGTCGCGGTCTACTGCTACAGGGTTCATTGAAGCAACCTGCATAGCTACTTCGCGGCCAACCTGATAGGGAACTTCCTGGTTGAAACCAACGACAACAGCGAGCTTGTTGCCAAAGTGAGTGTACGATGAAGTTGACGCAGCTTCAACCACTTCATAAGAAGAGATTTCAGTCTTTTCGCCTGTCTTACCAGTGTTTTCAACAACGAGGTCAGCTACTGTACGGCCGTCGATTTCGAGGGCTTTGAGAGCTTCAACGTCAGCTACACGGTTAGCGATTGCTGCATCGAGGATTTTGTTAGTAAGTTCAACGAAGCCTGCGTTCTTAGCAACGAAGTCAGTTTCGCAGTTGAGTGCGAGCACTGCTGCAAAGTTACCTTCATTCTTAGCGATTACGCAACCTTCTGCAGCCTGACGGTCCTCACGTTTAGCGGCTACTGCCTGACCTTTTTTGCGGAGGATTTCTACAGCTGCTTCGATGTCGCCGTTAGTTTCGGCGAGGGCTTTTTTGCAATCCATCAAGCCTGCGCTGGTAAGGTTGCGAAGCTTGCTGATTTCAGCCATTGTTACTGCCATAGTAGTATTCTAATGTTAAATGATTTCTTAAAAAATGGAGGGGAGGGTTGACGCGCAATGGCAACAACCTCTCCTCCGATTAGTGTCTGTGTGTGCGAGTGTCGATTACTCTGCGGCTTCAGCCTCAGGTGCAACTTCTGCTGCAGGTGCTTCAGCGGGAGCTTCAGCAGCAGCTTCTTTGCGGCTTACGCGACGACGCTGACGAGGAGCGGGAGCGGGAGCTGCTTCAGCTTCTGCTGCAGCTGCATCGTTGTCAGCTTTCTCAACTTTGCGTTCTTCGAGACCTTCGGTCATTGCTGCACAAACTGTCGACAAGATGAGGTCGATTGACTTAGATGCGTCGTCGTTTGCAGGAATTACGAAGTCGATGTTGTCAGGATTAGAGTTTGTATCAACGATTGCGAACACAGGGATACCAAGGCGGTTAGCCTCAGCTACTGCGATGTGTTCTTTCATTACGTCTACTACAAACAATGCTGAAGGAAGACGGTTGAGGTCGGCGATTGAACCGAGAGTCTTTTCGAGTTTAGCGCGCTGACGGCTGATTTGAAGCTTTTCGCGCTTTGAAAGGTTGTCGAATGTGCCGTCTTTCGACATTTTGTCGATTGAAGCCATTTTCTTGACAGCCTTGCGGATTGTCGGGAAGTTAGTAAGCATACCGCCGGGCCAACGTTCGATAACGTAAGGCATTCCTACGGACTGTGCTTTGTCGGCAATCACTTGTTTGGCCTGTTTTTTAGTGGCAACGAAGAGAACTTTTTTGCCTGATTTTGCTATGCTCTTGAGAGCAGCTGCAGCTTCGTCGAGCTTTGCTGCTGTCTTGTAGAGGTCAATAATGTGGATACCATTGCGCTCCATGAAGATATAAGGAGCCATTGCAGGATTCCATTTTCTTTTGAGGTGACCGAAATGGCAACCTGCTTCGAGTAATTGGTCAAATGTAGGTGTTGACATTGTTGTTTTCGTTTGTTTACGTTCTTTGGAATTTAACCTGCCGGTAGGGAACGTGTCCATCCGGAAGATTTAGATACTAAACACTTGTTTTTTTGGACCAACAATCGGTCCGGTGGAGAGGTTTTCATTCAGGCTCGAGTCCGATTGCTTATGCTCGCTGTCGACCAGCATCTGGCGATGCACATCGCTCGAAGATTAAGCTGCCGACTCCCTGTAGCCTGTAAATCGTGGGAACTGTACGCGGAGTATTAACGTTTTGAGAACTGGAAGCGCTTGCGTGCTTTGGGTTGACCAGGTTTCTTACGTTCTACTGTACGTGGGTCGCGAGTCATGAAGCCTTCTTTGCGGAGTGCTGACTTGTCTTCGGGGTTAACCTTTACAAGAGCACGAGCGATAGCAAGACGAAGTGCTTCTGCTTGACCTTTGTAACCGCCACCATCGAGATTAACCTTGATGTCGTATTTTTCAACTACATCGAGAGTTGCCAATGGCTGACGTACGATGTACTGAAGAATTGACGAAGGGAAATAAACTTCGAGAGGACGATGGTTGATTGTGATTGTGCCGTTACCTTCTGAGAGGATAACGCGTGCGATGGCTGCTTTACGACGGCCTACTGCATTTACTGTTTCCATACTTCAAAGGGTTTATTTGATGGTGTTAAGGTCGATAACTCGGGGATTTTGAGCTGCATGAGGATGCTCAGCACCGTTGTAAACATGCATGTTTTCAATCAGGCGACGGCCAAGACGATTCTTGGGAAGCATACCTTTCATAACGCGAAGATACAAGGGGTGCTTGCCTGCTTTCAAATGCTTGTTAAACGACTTCTTCATCAATACCTCGGGAGTGAGCTCGCGCTGACCACCTGGGTAACCGGTGTAGTTGTAGTAAATACGGTCGGTCATCTTGTTGCCTGTAAGAACTACCTTATCGGCGTTGATGATTACGACATAGTCGCCACATTCCACAAATGGTGAGTAACAAGGCTTGTTCTTACCACGCAGAAGTTTGGCAACTTTAGAGCAGAGACGGCCGAGATGCTGACCTTCAGCATCGACCAAGAGCCATTCACGCTCTACGCTTTGAGCGTTAGGGGTTTGGGTTTTGTAACTTAAAGTATCCACTTCTAAAAGTTTGTAAATTAATTAATTAAACATAGCCTACGCCCACACTGTCGCTCGGCCAAAAGCAACATTGCGGCATAGCCGATCACTATTTTGGATATAATCGGACTGCAAAGTTAGTGATTTTCATCAACATACGCAACACTTCCCCAATCTTTTTTCTACCCCTCGCCCCAATAACTTTTCCTCAACTTCAACCACCACTTCATTATAACTTCACTCATCTCCCAATCAAAATTCACTCCTTTCTCTCAGCTCTCCACTTCAATTTCACTTTTGAAAAAGTTATTTTTCGCAATATTTAGCTTTTTGAAAAGCTAAATTCCCGTTTTTTTCACTTTTGAAAAAGTTATTTTCAAGAAATTAGGCTGTCAATGAGCCTTAGGTGGACACCAACCTGAATCATCAGAACCGACAGAAAGCGAGGCAGCAAACATTACAAAGAAGCATCATTGCAGAAGCAGCAACAGCAGAGACGGTGATAGCAGAGACGGCTATAGCAGAGGCAGCAACAGCAGAGGCGGTGATAACAAATATAGCCTTACAAAAAAAGAGAGCCGCGCCTATTGGGGGATGGCGCGACTCAGGAGGTAATATAGGGTCGATATCACATCGACCTTGGGTTGGGATTGTGCAATTTTAGTTAAGAGCCTTAGGCTCGGCATGCAGCCTTGCCGCTCAGCGCTTAATTACTTGCCCTTTGCAAGCTGTTCTTTGAGAGCTGCGAGAGCTTCGATGTCACCGAGAGTAGTTTTTTCTACTGCAGGTGCAGCTGCGGGAGCTTCTTCAGCTTTCTTAGAAGCGCGTTTGGGCTTCTTCACTTCAGCCTTTTCAGCTTTTTCAGCTTTTACTTCATCTTCGAAGATGCGGCTGTGTGAGAGGATGATACGCTTAGATTCTTTGTTGAATTCGATAACTTTGAACGAAAGTTTTTCTTCAACCTTAGCGTGGCTACCATCTTCCTTAACGAGGTGTTTAGGAGTTGCGAAGCCTTCTACACCGTAGGGAAGAGCTACTACAGCACCCTTGTCGAGGAGTTCTACGATAGTACCTTCGTGTACGCTACCAACGGTGAATACTGTTTCGAATACATCCCAAGGATTTTCTTCGAGCTGTTTGTGGCCGAGGCTGAGGCGACGGTTGTCCTTATCGATTTCGAGAACCTGCACTTCGATGTCAGCACCAATCTGAGTGAATTCGCTTGGGTGTTTGATTTTCTTAGTCCAGCTGAGGTCGCTGATGTGGATAAGACCGTCAACACCTTCTTCGATTTCAACGAATACGCCGAAGTTAGTGAAGTTGCGAACTTTTGCAGTGTGTTTGCTGCCAACAGGATATTTAGTTTCGATATTTTCCCATGGGTCGCTCTTAAGCTGCTTGACACCGAGGCTCATCTTGCGTTCTTCGCGGTCGAGTGTAAGAACTACAGCTTCGATTTCGTCGCCAACTTTCATGAAGTCTTGAGCTGAGCGGAGGTGCTGCGACCAAGACATTTCGCTAACGTGGATAAGACCTTCAACGCCAGGAGCGATTTCAACGAATGCGCCATAGTCAGCCATAACAACAACTTTACCGCTTACTTTGTCGCCTACCTTGATTTCTGCATCAAGAGCATCCCAAGGATGAGCTTGGAGTTGTTTCAAACCGAGAGCGATGCGTTTCTTTTCATCGTCGAAGTCGAGGATAACGACATTGAGTTTTTGGTCGAGTTTAACAACTTCTTCGGGATGATTTACGCGGCCCCAGCTGAGGTCAGTGATATGGATAAGACCATCTACGCCACCGAGGTCGATGAACACACCGTAAGAAGTAATGTTCTTAACAGTACCTTCGAGCACTTGACCTTTTTCGAGCTTAGAGATGATTTCGCGTTTTTGTTGTTCGAGTTCAGCTTCGATGAGAGCTTTGTGGCT
>JAGBWK010000083.1 GCA_017629835.1 Muribaculaceae bacterium
GAATCGTCATCGTTGCCGAGTTTGAACTCAGCGTGCAACTGGCTGATAGGAGTACGTTTCGACATCCACACAATCAAGTGCCCATGAGGAGGAATCACAGTTGAGCCCTCTCCTACTGAAACGATTTGAGAGTTCATCAAGTCATCCTCGTCGTCACTGAGATACATTCCAGCAACGTCGATTGGCTCATCGGTCATATTATACAATTCAACCCAGTCGTCGCACTTAATGTAGTCGTTGACATAGATTTCATTGCCAGCACTTATTTCATTGATTCTGACTGGAGTTACACCGTAGGCAAGACACTCTTCAACGGTCTGACCAATGCGATGAAAGCGTGCGGTGTAAGTACCCTCAGCACCGTCGTTGAGCACCATTGAGTTGGTATCGCCAACGATAGTGGTCGATGCAGGGCCCATGCAAACGATTTCGGCATTCCAGTAGATGTCGGACGAAGTTGCCGAGTTGTTGTGCACCTCAACTGCTATGATGTTGCGGCCCTCGCGGAATAGCGAATTACGCAGTTCGATAGTGCCAGAGTCGGGATTGCCGGGAGCGTGAGTAGTAGCGTAAGTAGAGTAACTTACATCACCTTCGGGCATCAGGTAGCGAGCAGCCTCAGCGCCATTGATATAGACGATAAAGCCGTCGTCGGCAGTGAAGTTGAGCCTAAATGACATTGCGTCGGTTGGCGCAGCTTCGAGTTCGATTTCCTTGCGGAAATAGTAAGTAGGATACTTATTTTGTTCATTGCCACCAAAACTGATTGTAGTTTTATAGCCACGATCGCCACCAGTGTAATAGCCTAATGGCGAAGGGCCGCTACCCCACGCTGAGTCGTCGTAACGAAGGCTCTTCCATGAAGCTCCGTCGAGCGAGCCGCGGTCGTAATAGCTCCATTCATCACCTTTCGAGATATAGCTAATATTAGATGACCCGTCCTGACATTCCCAACCGTCGAATATGAATCCCGAAGGAGCTGACGCAGTGATAGTTACTGGTGGGAAGAGAGTGCCGTCGAAAGCATTGTATGGCACAGCCTGTCCGTCAATCATAAGCATAGCTTGAGGATTGTCGACGGCGAGCTTCACTTTGATACCAGCACCGAGCTGGAAAGTGTTGCGCAGCTGCTGCATACGAGCTGAGCGTGAATCGTCGCCAATCATCTCGTTGCGCTGGCGATTGAACGAATCCCAAGGAGCACGCCCCTCGAATTTAAGCGCTGGAGCCACGAGATTGCAGATGCTATCAGCTATTGCGAGCACACGTTCGGGTGTGTAGATACTACCGCTAACGATGCAATAGGCATTAACGAATCGACGGCAGAAATCCTCGCTCTGCTTGAGATTGTTGAAGATAGCCATGAAGTCGTTGCCATAGTTGCCGTTAATTCGTCCGAGCGCATCGCGAATGTCCCACCCTGAGTCGAAATCATGCACAGTGAATCGATAGCGACCGTCGGGCACAGCACGATAACCCTTGACATTGTTGTTATTATAAATCCAGTCGCCGGGGCCGACATAGGTTTCTGCAGCCATAAAGTTGACATACGAATCGATGTCGAGCAATTGGCGAATTTCTTCATATACGTCGGGATCGTCGGCATAGACAGTCAAATCGACTAAGCGCTGGAACGATTCGCGCGAGCCTGACTTCTGGAAATAGCCATTTGAATACTCAAACGAGTCCATTGCATCGTCGTCGTAGCCAAAGTTGGCAGTGCCATGGAAGCGGTTGTTTGGCTCACGAAGGTTGAACATACCGATGTATGAGCCATTGAAGAACACATGGGTGGGCTGATAGTCCTGAGCATTGACATAGAATCCGCTGTTCATCAACACCTTCTGTGAGATAACATCGCGCACTCGACCAGTGCCCATGCCGTCGTTGTCGTTACCACCATTGCGCACAAGTATCTGCTTATACTTGTTGTATTGCTTCAATGGATAGAACGGATAGTCGATGCTATTCATACCTTCGTAGATTTTATTTGCCTTGATTTTGAATGATGTAGGCAAAAAGAATCGGCTCCAACCACCCGAGACGGTAAACGTAGCCTCTTGGTTGATAACCATACCCTCGTCGGGGGTGATATATTCAAAGTTGACGGGGCGATCCCAGTCCATGTTGATGTTTGACTTACCATGGTTACGTCCTTCGACACCATTCAAGCCGTCGACATAGACACCTATATAGTCGTCGTAAAGGTTGTCGGGGTTGGTGGAAACAGCTATCACAGGGAGATAGTAGTCGTGGTCTCGCTTGATGTAGGTGCGAGTAGTGATTACGCTTGGCAACTTGCCGTCGGCGAACAATCCGAAGCGCAGAGTTGATGTTTTGTCGATGCGTATGCGACCATTGGTAAGCGTTTTACCAACAGTGTACGACGGAGCAGAGCCGTCGGTAGTGTAGCGCAAAGTTGTACCGGCAGGAATCTCCACGTTGATGTAAAATGGGTCGGTAAAGAGTTTCGAATCGGTATCTACAACTGGAGCTTCCAAACGCACAGTAGCGAATCCGTCGGCAGCATTTGCAGCCTCTGGCGTTGGCTTGCCATTATTGCACCACTCTTCGGAATTGACCGCACGACGAGCAAACGAGCAGCGCGACACTGCTGCTGGATATGTGAACTGTATGAATGGATTTACACCATCGTCCGACAAATAGATTGAGCCACCTTCGGCATCGAGCTTAAATGGCACTTGCTTGTCGGCATCAGGGCCATAAACGCCGTCAGTTGGGTGATGATCGAAATATATGCAGCGGTAACCATAAGGCTCTATAGCGCCATAACGAGGCATACGGTGCTTTCTCAGATTTGTAGGGTCGTCGCTAATAAAGATATAGTCGAGCGACACCCGCTTGTCGGTAGGATTATATAATTCAATCCAACCGCCATAATTGTTGGAGTAGTCGATAGTTTGGTCAATCTGTGCAGCATTCACCTCGTTGATAATCAATTTAGTAATATCAGCATCAGGGTCGCTGTCAGTACCAGCATTGGGCGATTCAACGAAAGCGCAATCGTAGAATGCGCCACCACCAGATTGGCAAAGGCGAGTAGCAATCACGTTGCGTCCCTTTCTGAGAAAACGCCAAGGGATGTCGAAGGAGACATACTCCTTGCCGACTGTCCACGATTCATCGCCATGAATATAATTACCGTTAACGTAGACCTCGTAAGTGTCGTCGTGGCAAACGCGCAATGTATAAAGCGACGATGAATTAACCTCACTTAGGTCGAAAGTGCGACGAATCCAATAGTTGAGGTTTTCGCTCGCAATCACCGTTTTCACCTCTGCGATAAAGCCTGAAGTGCCCATAGGCATAGGTGTTTGCGACCACATTGAGTCGTCAAATTCGGGCAGAGTCCAATCCAACGATTCTGTGCGCCCAGTGATGTAGAGTGCCGTCTGAGGCACGTCGTTAGCATCGGTATAGACACAATGATTGTAGTAGAGCGTACCAGCCCAAACCTCCTTCGATGCAGTAACGTCATACACCGACATGTTGCTGATTGTCAGCGTCGTACCATCCTCTTTCGAAGGAATTCTGAATTCGATACGGAGGTCGTCGACCTTGTGCGTAAGTTTTGCTTCAGCCGTAACTTTGGTCGATGCTGTGGTCGATGCTGTGAACGTTTGCTGCAACAGCCCCTCAGAGGTTGAGCAGTCGAGGGCAACAACATTGACTGTGCCGAGTTGTTTATTGGTGGTAAAGTCGAAGCTCAAACGATAGGTATGCCCAACTACCAACGTCACTGGCGAGCGGAAATCTATTTTGCAACGATTTGACGTAAGGCTTGCTGTAGGCAGTTTGATTGTATAGACATCGTTTGCACCTGCTTTATAGATTTTTGGCCAGCCGTAAAACTCGCTACTTGAGCTTACTGCCCCACCCGAATATCTGCCAAAAGGATTAAGCATTGTGCGTCCAGTCCACGACTGGGTGTAACCCATTGGAAGAATCACCTTGTCGGCTGCATACAGATTTGACGAAAGCAAAAACAGAGCACCGACGAGTACGCTACCTAACTTGTGAACGTTGATTTTCATTATATTTCGAAGAATTGAATTAGCAATAATTTTAGATATTTACAGAGCCTTTCTGCTCAAGTACAAAGATAAGAAATAGGTTTGACCTTTTTCGTAAAATTCTCGTCAAATTTCAACAAAAACAAACCATTTTTTACTCTTATAGTGTTATAGGAGTAATCATAGTGCTTTCATTAGCGACTAATTCAGAATTCCAAGCGAATTCATTCAGAACACATTATTTTTTGCATTATTTTATCTATTCTATTATAAAAAGTTAACTTGCATAATCATGGAAATTTATGTAAATTTGCGTGATTAAATAGATATGTCACAGGTACAACACATAATCAGCCGAATATCAAGCCTTTTGGTCGCTTTTGTACTATTATTGCCGGCCGCTGCTGCAGCGCAATCGAGTGCTGAGCCTCAAGCGGTTGCAGCTGACGCGAGCGCTGACGCCGGCACCATAGCCGAGCCGTTGCCTGTCATAAGCTTGCTCACCGTAGGTCCTGGCTCTAAAATCTACCAGCTCGAAGGGCACACTGCTTTGCGCCTAAATTATGGCTCCGATGCTGACATAACTGTGAATTGGGGCATGTTTGACTTTGCTGCGCCAAATTTCATCTACCGCTTCGTCAAAGGGGAAACCGACTATCGCATAGGCATCAGCCCAATGCAGTACACAATGATAGAATACGCTTATCAGGGTCGTAGCATCGTAGAACAAACGCTCAACTTGACCGACGCTGAAAAGCGCGAAGTGATTCGACTGATTCAGGAAAATTTACTCCCCGAAAATCAAGTTTACCGCTACAACTATGTCAAGGACAATTGCGCCACACGCCCGTTGGCTATCATCGAGAAAGCTATCAGAGCTGATTCGGCTGCACTATATTTCAATATGCCGCACGTCGAAACAACCTTCCGCCGCGAGATGCGCCAATACCACAGCGAACACCCATTCTATCAACTTGGCATCGACATTGCCCTCGGCTCAGGCATCGACAAACCTATTGGACCACGCGAACAAGCATTCGCTCCAATCTATCTCGACGACCTCGCTGCTTCGGCATATATCGTTGGCTCCGACAATGCTGAGCGCCCTCTGGTCGAATCGACTTCGACGCTCCTTGCCGAAAGCCCAACGATGCAGAGCAACGACAACGCCATTTGGTGGATAATATTCTGCGCGTGGCTCGCAGCCGTAGTGGCAACAACTGCAATCGACTTGCTTCGCCGAAAGTCAAGCCGTTGGTTCGACGTCGTGCTGTTCAGCATTTACGGCATCGGTGGCATCGTCATCACATTCTTGGTGTTCGTATCTTCGCATGAAGCTACGTCGCCCAATCTCAACCTGTTTTGGATAAATCCTTTGGCACTCATTGTGCCTATCATGATATGGTCGAAGAAAACTCGCAATCTGCTTTTCTACTACCACGAAGTCAACGCTGTGCTTGTGGCTACATTCCTACTCGGCATCCCATTCTACGCCCAATCGGTCAGCTGGATGACAGTAGCTCTCGCCACTGCGCCCCTACTTCGCTCAATATCCTACGTAATTAATCAGAGAAACAAATGACCCGATACAGACGACTCCCAATATCATTAGGTTGCGCACTGATTGCATCCATAGCCTCATTAGGCGTATCGGCTCAAACGATTCGCGCGAACAACGCCAAACGTCCTTCGCTGGTGGTTGGCATCGTTGTCGACGGGCTCGACATCGACCGCGTCTACCAACTGCGCGACTTTTTCGGCAGCAATGGTTTCAACCGACTGCTCAACCAAGGAGTCACTATCACCGATCTCGAATATGGCAGTCATCTCGACGAAACTGCTGCTACAGCCGTAATCTACACTGGCGCTGCCCCTGCAGTAAATGGCATACCCTCGTCAGAAGTGTTCGACGTCACAAGCCGACGCAGCGTTTCGGTGCTGAATTCGCCAAACACCATTGGGAATTTCACCGACGAGACATACTCGCCTGCAGCTGTCAGAGTATCAACTCTTGCCGATGAACTGCGAATCGACACTGGCGGACTTGGCGACGTCTACGCACTTTCGCCCGAAGCAGAGCAAGCAATTATAATGGCCGGGCACGCAGGCAACAATGGCTCGTGGATTAACCCCAACACTGGCAAATGGGCCAGCACTACTTTCTACACCGAGCTACCTACATCAATCCAGCAACTCAACCACCTGCGTCCGCTGTCGGCACGTCTGGACACTCTTCAGTGGGCCCCCACTCTCCCACCCGAAGCGTTCAGCTACCTCCCCTCTTACAAAAAAATCTACTCTTTCCGTCATACATTCCCTCACTCCGAGCCAACTCGCTATGAGGCTTTCCGCCATTCGGCTCCAGTCAACGCTGAACTGACATCCATTTCAGCCGACTACATAAAGATGCTCAACTTGGGCAAAGGGGAGCCAACCGATATGCTCAACGTCAACTATACGCTCCAACCTTACACCTACGGACGCGACGCTGACAACCGCACTGAGCTAATCGACTCATATCTGCGCCTTGACCGCGAGCTCGACCGCCTATTCCGCGCAATCGACGCTTCAGGCCCCGGAATGGGCAACACTATGGTGTTCGTTGCCGGCACTCCTATAAATCCCGAAAACCAACGCGACGACGAAAAATGGAGAGTCCCCACAGGCGATTTCTCACCAGTTCGTGCCGTATCACTATTGAAAGTCAATCTGATGTCGATATACGGCAATGGCGACTGGGTGACTGGCTACCACAACGGACAATTTTTCCTCAATCGCGAACTGATACGCGAACGCGGCAAAGACCTCGACGAATTCCGTCGCGAGTCAGCCGACTTCCTGCGTCGCATGAGCGGTGTGACCCGAGCAGCTACAATCGACGAAGTAATCTCAGCTCCCGACACTGCCGACTCGCCATTCCCCCCAGCCCGAAACATCGACATCGAAAATGCTGGCGACGTATTCATTGCCGTGGCTCCGGGATGGTGCATAACCAACAATTCGCAGAACACAGCGCCAATCGTTGTGCGCACAGCTGGCTCCACATCAGCTGCATTCATACTCTATCCCCCGGTTGAGGCTCAAACTATCACCACACCAGTCGATGCTCGTGCAATAGCTCCAACCGTAGCGCGACTGCTTCGAATCCGCGCGCCCAACGGCTCACAAGTGCCACCAATACGATTCTAAAGCGTCAGAAGCAATTGAGAATCACCCAACCGTAAGAACTCAAACTTGATAATAAATATAAAACTCATCATAAAATGTCACTAACTTCAATTCTGACAAAACTATTCGGCAATAAGTCGCAGCGCGACCTCAAGGAAATTCAGCCTATCGTCGACAAAATATCCGCAATGGGCCCCGAGCTCAAAAATCTCACTATCGACCAGCTCCGTGAACGCATCGACGCTGTTCGTGCCGACATCGCTGAAGCTACCAAAGCAGAGGAAGATGCTATCGTATCGCTCAAAGAGCAAGTCGAAAACCTCCCCTTCGACGAACGTCAACCAATCTGGAATCAAATTGACAAACACGAGAAAAACATTCTCGATATTCTTGAAGATAAACTCAGCGAGCACCTGCCAAACGTATTCGCCACAATGCGCGAAACTGCGGCTCGCTTCGCTGCCAATGAAAGCATCGTAGTGAAAGCTACCCAGCTCGACCGTGAACTCGCTGCTCAAGGCAAAGATTTCGTGGAAATCGACGGCGACAACGCCATTTGGAAAAACCATTGGCTTGCAGGGGGCAACGGCATCACTTGGGATATGGTGCACTACGACGTACAGCTCATCGGTGGCGTTGTGCTCCACCAAGGTAAAATCGCCGAAATGGCAACTGGTGAAGGTAAAACCCTCGTGGCTACACTCCCAGTGTTCCTCCGTTCACTCTCGAAGCGCGGCGTTCACGTCGTAACTGTCAACGACTACCTCTCTAAGCGTGACTCCGAGTGGATGGGACCGCTCTACATGTTCCACGGCTCAACAGTCGACTGTATCGACAAGCATAAGCCCAACACACCCGAACGCCGCAGAGCCTACGAATGTGACATCACCTTCGGTACAAACAACGAATTCGGCTTCGACTACCTCCGCGACAATATGGCAATGACTCCTGCCGACATGGTGCAGCGCAAACATTACTACGCTATTGTCGACGAGGTCGACTCGGTGCTTATCGACGACGCGCGTACACCGCTCATCATCTCTGGTCCTGTACCCAAAGGTGAAGATCAGCTGTTCGACGAATATAAACACAATGTTGAAAAGGTGGTCAACTCTCAGCGCCGCCTCGTCACTCAACTCCTCTCTGAAGCTAAAACAAAACTCGCTTCCGACGACAAAGAAACGCAACAAGAGGGTGCTCTCGCATTGTTCCGCGCATTCAAAGGTCTGCCAAAGAATGGCGCGCTAATCAAATTCCTCAGCCAAGAGGGTATGAAAAACATCCTTCTCAAAACCGAAGGATACTATCTCCAAGACAATTCGAGAGAAATGCCTAAGGCTATTGAGCCTCTCTACTTTGTAATCGACGAGAAAAACCGCAGCGTAGAACTCACCGACAAAGGTATCGACGAACTCACTGGCAAGTCGGAAGACCCACAATTCTTCGTGCTCCCCGACATCGCTGCCGAGCTTTCCGACATAGAACGCATCGACGACCTCGCTGAGCGCCAGACCAAAAAGGACGAAGCAATGCAAAATTATGCAGTGAAAGCTGAACGCGTCCACACTGTCACTCAGTTGCTCAAAGCTTACACACTCTTCGAAAAGGATATTGAATACGTAATCGACGAAAACAAAATCAAAATCGTCGACGAACAGACTGGCCGTATCATGGAGGGTCGCCGCTATAGCGACGGTCTCCACCAGGCTATCGAAGCAAAAGAGGGCGTCAAAGTTGAAGCTGCTACACAAACATTTGCAACTATCACCCTGCAGAACTACTTCCGTATGTACCACAAACTTTCAGGTATGACCGGTACAGCAGAAACAGAAGCGGGCGAACTTTGGGACATCTACAAACTCGACGTAGTCACAATCCCCACCAACCGACCAGTGGCTCGTATCGACATGAACGACCGCGTATTCAAAACCAAGAAAGAGAAATACGCAGCCGTAATCGACGAAATCGTACGTCTCCGCGACGAAGGCCGTCCAGTGCTCGTCGGTACAACCAACGTCGAAATCTCAGAGCTCCTCTACCGTATGCTCCAAATGCGCCATATCGATGCTCAAGTGCTCAACGCTAAGCTCCACCAGAAAGAAGCACAGGTTGTAGCCGAAGCAGGTAAGAAAGGTATGGTCACTATCGCTACCAACATGGCAGGTCGTGGTACCGACATCAAGCTCAGCCCCGAAGTGAAAGAAGCAGGCGGTTTGGCTATCATCGGTACTGAGCGCCACGAATCACGCCGCGTCGACCGTCAGTTGCGCGGACGTTCAGGACGTCAGGGCGACCCAGGTTCATCTGTATTCTACGTGTCGTTTGAAGACCAATTGATGCGACTCTTTGCTACCGACCGCGTGATGAAGATGCTCGACACTCTCGGACTCAAAGAGGGCGAAATGATTGAAGCAAAAATGGTGAACCGCGCTATTGAAAACGCTCAAAAACGTGTTGAAGAAAACAACTTCGGTATCCGTAAACGCTTGCTCGAATATGACGACGTGATGAACAAACAGCGTTCATACATCTACTCACGCCGCCACCACGCACTGTTAGGCGAACGTATTGGCATCGACATTGCCAATATGCTCTACGACACTATCGAAAACATTGTCGACTCATACGGCACACCCGAATTATTCGACGATATGCGACTCGAATTGATGAAAGTGCTCACAATCGAGCCCCCATTCACTGCCGATGAATTCCGCAACCTCAACCGCGAAGATGCTATTCAAAAGCTGTATGCATCAGCCAACGAAGCATTGCAACGCCGCTCGGAACGCATCATCGAGGTAGCTCAGCCCGTTATCAACGACTGGGTAATCAACCGTGGCGCTAAAGGTCCTATCATCGTACCGATGACCGACGGCAAACGCGTGCTCAACCTTCGTGTCGACATCACTGAAGCATACGAATCTGGCTGCAAGTCAATCGTAAAAGAGTGGCACAAAGCGATTATGCTCATCTCAATCGACGAACTCTGGAAAGAGCATCTCCGTGAGCTCGACCAACTCCGCCAGTCGGTACAAAATGCGTCGTACGAACAGAAAGACCCGCTCGTAATCTATAAAGTTGAGTCATTCCACCTCTTTGAGAATATGCTCAGCAATCTCAACAACAAGGCGATGACTACACTTTTGCGCGGTCAAATCTACGCTCCACAGCCACGTCAACAGGACGGCGAAGCACAGAACAAAGGTCCCGAAGTGCGTCAAGCTATGCCCGAACGCCGCAACGACTACTCCAACCTCCGTGCATCGAAGGACGACCTCCCCGGCCAAGCTGAGCAGCGCGCAGCAGCCAACTCGCCTCAGGGTCAGCGTCAGCCCAATATGCCCGTCAAAGTGGGCCCCAAAGTTGGACGAAACGACCCATGTCCTTGTGGCTCAGGCAAGAAATTCAAGAACTGCCACGGCCGCGGCGTATAATAAACTAAAGCATCGTCGAAGTCGTTATTCATACATAACGGCTTCGGCTCTCAAATAAATTTCCACCTACAATAAGCAAAAAGCGACATTACAAGTCATGGAAAATTTCAATCCAACCGATTCAGAATTCAATCCAACCAATCCTGAAGAAAACAGGGAAGATGCCGAATTAGAGACAACGAAACTCGAACTCGAAGCAAAAAAACGCCGCACAATATTATATTTCGTTAGTGCCATAGTAGCTTTGGCGCTGATAGTTGTAGGTCTCTTCATCTGGCTCGCCACCAATCGCGCCGAGCTCAATGAGGTGCGCCAAGCCAACGAGCAACTTATGCTTGAAAACGAAATGATGCAGAGCGCAAACGAATTTGCTCAAATCGAAAGCGAATTTGCAGCTATGGAGAATCAGACCCAACTGCTCGCCAACGACTCAATCGTTGAGAAATATGCTGCAGCTCGTGCTCAGGTAGAGAAACTCATGGAAGAACTCCGCAACGAGAAAAACAAGAGTGCAGCACAAATCAAAAAGCTTCAAGACGAAATCGCTACTCTCAAAGGAATTCTTCGCGACTATGTGCAGCGCATCAACGAGCTTATGGCTGAAAACGAAGGGCTCCGCAGCGAAAACGCTTCAGTAAAATCGCAAAATGCTCGCCTTTCCAACCAAGTGCAACAAGTGACCAAGTCGAACGAAGAGCTTACCGAGCGTATGACTCTCGCCGAAAAACTCAACGTCAGCGGACTCAATTTCGTTGCCCTCAACAAGAAGGATAAGAACGAAAAGAGAATCACCAAGGCTGTGCGATTAATGGCTACTTTCACCATTCCTCAAAACAACTCTACACCTCCCGGCGAAAAGACCATTTACATGCGTATCACATCGCCCGAAGGCAATGTATTGACTGGCAATGGTGGCACATTCGACTTTGAGGGCACATCGCTCGCTGCAACAGCTCGCACCACTATTGAGTATGCCAACGAAGAGATTGGTGGCGTGAAAATCTATTGGGATGTCAATACCACTCTCAATCCCGGCGACTACAAGGTGGAAATATTTGCCGACAACTACCGACTTGCTTCGCGCTCATTCACAATGAAATAAAAAGCCTTGGTAGCTCCGAAACAATATCACGAAGGCGATACCGCCTCCCTCTGAAGCAAGGCGCAGCAACAGCGATGAGTCATTACTAAAGCGCATTATCCATTAATCAAATAAGCCTATGGACCAGTTTATTTCCGAAATAACCGCCCCGGGCGTAACGACAACCGCTGCTATCTTCAAGCTCGTAGTCAGTATGATTTTAGGCAGTGCAGTAGGCTTTGAGCGCAAACTCAAAGGTCAGTCGGCTGGGATACGCACATTCTCACTGATATGTATGGGCGCCACGCTGGCAATGCTCATCTCTATTTATGTTCCGCAAGAATATATGGGGCTGAAGAATGGCGACCCTGGACGCATTGCCGCGCAGGTAATCACTGGTATCGGTTTCCTTGGCGCTGGAGCAATCATCCAGATGAAAGGCTCAGTGAAAGGGCTGACAACGGCTGCAAGCATCTGGATGGTAGCAACCATAGGAATGACCGTAGGGCTTGGGCTCTACACTCTGTCGATTGTAGCTACACTGCTTATTCTTGTCATCCTCCACATATTCGAACGCCTCGAACATCGCGTAGTAGTTAGTGTTGAGTCGCGCTCTATCCAGCTAAATATCAATGGCATAGTCACCGACCTTGCGCCCTATCGCGAAATGCTGTCTCAGAAAAATGTGACCTTGACAAATATGCTCGTTGAATACAACTACGAAGAATCGACCACACAACTCAACCTCAACGTGCTGTTTCGCGACACGACCGATTATGTAGCCGTAACGGACTCACTGCGAGCAATCAACCCCACTCGCTCTATCGCACTCACAAATCAAGTGACCATATAACCCCGAAATCTCGTCAAATGGAATCCCTGAGCATCGACAGCCTAATCTCCGACTTAGCTTTTATCCTCATACTTGGCGCAGTTGTCACAATCCTGTTCAAATGGATTAAACAACCTGTGGTGTTGGGTTACATCGTTGCCGGATTTCTCGCAAGCCCCAACTTTGAGCCGCTGCCGTCGGTAGCCAACGAGGAAAACATTGAGTTCTGGGCTCAAATTGGCATCGTCGTGCTGCTATTCACGCTCGGATTGGAATTCAGCTTCAAGAAGTTGGTCAACACAGGCAGTTCCGCCATAGTCACCGCATTGATTATCGTGTTGGGGATGATGGCCACAGGCTTCATTATAGGGCAAGTGCTCGGATTTACCACAATCAACAGCCTCTTTCTTGGGGGTATGTTGTCGATGTCGTCGACCACAATTATCATCAAAGCACTTACCGACCTCGGGCTTAACCAGAAGAAATTTGCCACAATGGTGTTTGCCGTACTCGTGGTTGAAGATATATTTGCCGTAGTGATGATGGTGATACTATCATCTATTGCGGTCAACAACAACGTCAATGGAGGCGAAATGCTACTGAGCATCAGCAAACTCGTATTTTTCCTCGTCATTTGGTTCTTAGTGGGTGTGGCAGTACTCCCTTCGCTTCTGAACCGCGCTCGCCGATTCCTCAACAGCGAGTCGCTACTAATCGTCTCTATGGGGCTATGCCTTGGCATGGCTGTATTCTCAGTAGCCTGCGGCTTCTCGCTCGCTCTCGGAGCTTTCGTCATGGGCTCAATCCTTGCTGGCACAAGCTATGCCGAGCGCATTGAGCGTGTGACTATGCCTATCAAGGACCTGTTTGGCGCCGTTTTCTTCATCTCCGTAGGTATGATGGTGCAACCCTCCGTAATTGAGCAGTATTGGCCTTCGATACTGCTGCTCTCAGCCGTTGTTATCATCGGTATGATTACTTTCGGCACATTCGGTATGCTTGCCACAGGTCAAACACTACGCATAGCTATCGAATCGGGCTTCTCACTGACTCAAATTGGCGAATTTGCATTCATCATCGCATCGCTCGGTATGAGTCT
This sequence comes from Muribaculaceae bacterium, assembly GCA_017629835.1. Classification (GTDB taxonomy): domain Bacteria; phylum Bacteroidota; class Bacteroidia; order Bacteroidales; family Muribaculaceae; genus JAGBWK01. The sequence continues at coordinate 13,649 of JAGBWK010000083.1, forward strand.
CGGCGTTCTCGACCCGACTATCTACCCTATAGTAGTTGCCGTTTCGGTAATCACAACATTCACTACGCCCTACTTCATCAAGATGTCGGGACCGTTCTACAACTTTGTAGAGCGACATTTACCCGAAAAGTTCCGCTTCTTAATCGACCGCTACAACCAAAATGCAACCGAGGCTGCAAACAAAAACAGCCAGTGGAAAACCCTTATACACCAAAACATCCGACGTATGCTCATCTATTCTATCGTATTGATAGCTATAACGTTGGTGTCGCTCAAATTCTTCATCCCATGGTTGCAAACTATCTTACCCGAATATTATCGTGGAGTTGGAGCGGTGGTCACACTGTTCGTAATGGCGCCCTTCCTGCTGGCATTGTCGCTGCCGGCACGAGCGTCGCGTGAACAACGCCAACAGCGTGAGCTTGACAATAACCAATACCTCGTGCCCCGCGTTGTGCTCTTGATATTCCGCGTCATTATCGTTATCGGATTCATCGTTCACATCCTGTCGGCAGTAATCAATATGACGGTCGGATTTTCGGTTGGCGTTGCTATCGCACTGTTGGTATTTATGTTCAAATCGCGCAAACTTATTGCCAGCATGCATGGTATGGAGCGCCGATTTATGTCGAATCTCAACGAACGCGACCTCCGACGCACCGGGCAAAACAATTCCATAGTGAGCGACCTTCATTTGGCTTACATCCACGTTGGCAATGACTCTCCACTAATCGGGCAACGCTTAGGTGACTCGCAAATTCGTGCCAATTATGGTGTGAATGTGTCAAGCATCACTCGAGGCAACAATTTCATCCCTGTACCTACGAGCAAGGACCGACTGTTTCCTGGCGACGTAGTAGGCATCATCGGCACAGACACCCAAATCGAGCAACTGTTGCCAGTACTCGAAGGTTCCAATGAAGTTGAAGAGACACCAAAAGCCAACGCTTCCGACTATACTATTACCAACATTGAACTTTCAGAGCGCTCCCCTCTCATCGGCAAATCGATAGCGCAAGCCGACGTCAGAGGGAAATACTCAACGCTAATACTCGCCGTTGAACGCGACGGACAATTCATTGCCGACCTCGCATCAGCACATTTCTGCAAAGGGGACAAAATCTACCTCTTCGCACCCAAATCCGCCCTCAAAACCCTCGCATAGAATCAAAACCATTATTTTATACCATATGGACTACAACTTTCAGCAACAGTTCCACCAAGAACCCGATTATTCGCAACAATATCGAAACCAACCACCACCAAACAACTATCTCGTTTGGGGTATTCTTGCCACCCTATTTTGTTGCCTACCATTAGGTATTCCTTCAATCGTCTATGCATCAAAGGTAGATTCATATTGGTATCGCGGCTTTTATGAAGAGTCTTTCCGAGCATCTGCGAATGCAAAGAAATGGGCTATAATCTCAGCTGTTGCTTACGCTGTGATAATCGTTTTATACCTTTTGCTCGTATTAGCTTTAGCGGCTATAGGTTAGGAATATGATTTATAATAATCATATCTTCAACTGCATAAATTTCTATTGAGACTCAGAATACAGGCAATGCAACGACGCACAATAATAGCGATTGTAATTGCTTTTGTAGTAATTGCAATCGTTACCCTATATTTCATTTTCGATCCTGCTGAGTCGATTCATGCTCCGAAGTGCGTATTCAAAACGCTCACTGGCTACGACTGCCCCTCATGCGGCAGTCAACGTGCACTGCATGCCATTCTCAACGGACAACTGCTTGATGCGTTCCTACTTAATCCGTTTCTTTTCTTAGCCACACCTTACCTCGCGTTGGTTGCATTCACTGCATTCTCGAAACACAAAATCGCTGTAAAGCTCAAACCGATTGTGCAACACCGTGCGGTAATCTGGTTTTATATCGTACTATATTTTGTCTGGTGGATTATCCGCAACACCCCACTATGGTCAGTCGGTTAAACCAGTGCCTTGCAGAGGAAATAGCCGCCAACAAGAAGCCACACATAAATCATTGCAGCCAAACAGAATGGCTTAGCCCCAGCTTGACGGAATTTGTCGAAGCTCGTTTCAGCGCCGAGGGCTGTCATCGCCATAGTCAGTAAAAATGTGTCGAAGCTATTGATTGAAGCTGTGCATGGCTCAAGTATCGACGACGGAACGTAGATTTGCAGCAACGAGTTTAGACCGATTACGGCAAGAAAACCGAACACGAACCATGGCACTGCGATTTTGCTCTTGCCTAAACTTCCCTCGCCCGGCTGGCGACGTCGGCGCACGATTGAAATAACGTAGCTCATTATCAGCAGCACTGGCGCAAGCAGCATCACCCTAATCATCTTTGTGATTGTAGCCGCATCAGCAATGTGGAGCGCGCCGTCGGCATCCATAGCGTTGCCTGCACCCACCACGTGAGCCACCTCGTGCAGCGTCGAGCCAGTATAAATCGCCATTTGCTGTGTATTAAGGTCGAGCACACCAGAGCGGTATAGAACGGGATACAGGAACATCGAGAGAGTGCCGAATATCACTACCGTAGAAACAGCAATAGCAGTTTTGTGTGGAGCGCATTTCACCACTGGCTCAGCGCCCAACACCGCAGCCGCGCCACAGATAGCGCTGCCAGTCGACACCATAAGTGTGGTCTTTTCATCCATTTTCAGCCAACGCCCGAACAACACGCCAAGCAGTATTGTACCTGCAATCACTATCGAATCAATCAGTATTGCCGAAGCACCAATCTCCGCCACCTGCTGAAAAGTCAAGCGGAAGCCATAGAGCACAATGCCAGTGCGAAGAATCTGTTTGGTACAGAACTTAATGCCTGGCACCCACGTTTCAGGCAAATGATTGCGAAGCGAATTGGCATAGACCATACCCAACGCAATACCCACAATCAGCGGACTCAGCGACAAGTCCTTGACCCACTGAAACTCACTAATATAGAACGCCGAAAAAGAGAATAGCGCAATCAGCAACACACCGTGCCAAATGCCCGCTTTTGATTCAGATATAGCCATTGCAAAACGTTTATGATATAATTAATCCGATTCTACTATATATAATAATGTATAGCTATGCTAAAAATCGATGTAGATTTTCTCTGCAAAGTTACTTTCGATTTCACCGCAAAGTTACTGCTTTTCCCACAAACCAACAACTACCCTCCTTCAATAACTGTTTATCAAGCATTAAATACAAAAGGGTTGCGCGATGGCAACCCTTTTGTGGTGTCTCTTCATAGAACTCCTTTGAGGAGATTCTTATGTGAGATTGATTATTCTGCTGATTATTGCTTGATTAGGAGCATGTTTGACGAGCGGCCGTCGGCGAGGGTAACTGTTGCGACATATCCACCCGGAGGTAGCATGCCGACATTGATTGCCGTTGGAGTACCCACTACAATGCGGAACGATTGATTCATCATCAGCACGCCATTGATAGAGTGAATTGTGAGGACTGCTTCGCCTGTTGCTTCGCCAACACTGATGTAGAGCATATCCTGCACTGGATTGGGCGACATTGAGAATTCGTCGATAGTCACATTGTCGATGCCCGATATTGAGCAATCAATGTAGAACGATGTGACTGCCGACAATCCTGACGGGTCGGTTGCAGTGACGTTGACCTTCGTTCTGTTGCTACCCGTAGCATAGAATATCACTTTGCTACCCGACATATAATATTGCACTGAGCTGAATGCACCTGTCGAAATCTTATAGGTAAGTTTGTCGCCGTCGGGGTCTTCAAACATTACGCTCAAGTCGATAGGCTCTGACGATGTGCCTTTAGCCAAGCCAAAGTCGTTGTATCCGAGCGAAATCGGAGCACGGTTGACGTGGTTGATAGTGTAGTTGACCGTAGCCTGTGCTTCGTGATTGTTGGTGTCGGTAGCTGAGAGTGTAAACGAGTAGCTGCCGTCAGTGCCAAACTCAGGAGCGATGGTTACAACCGCAGTTGTCACGCCGTCGGTCTTAGTTTCCGATGTGAGCGATGCTGCGCTGCCGTTGTCGAATAGTTCGAGCGTCACGTCGTCGCCGTCGGCATCAGTAACCTCGAATACTACCTCTGCAGTAGCACCTTCATCGACCGATACATTATCAATATTAGCCCTGATTACTGGCGTTGAATTCTTGTCGAGGTAAACTGGGAGGTTAATAGCTGGAGTTTTGGGGTCGTTGCTGCGGACCACTACCATAGCCATATTGCCAGTTTCCTTAGGAGCTGTAGCCGCACTAATTTGCAACTTGACGTTAGCTATTTCGCCTGCAGCGACTTCGCCTTCAAGAGTATTGACGGCATTGCCCTCAGCATCGAGAAGTTTAATCCACGATGAGCCCTCGTTGGTTTCGATTAGGGTTGTGACATATCCGAGTGAGCCGTAGTTGTCGTAGAACAGAGCTGCCACGTCGAACCACCCGTAAGAGTCGGTGTAGCCCAAATAGCGACCCGACACGAAGCCGTCTTGCTTCATAATAAGGCTTGCGGGATACTCCTGACCTGCAGGATAATTAACTACCACCCAGAATGTTTGACCTTCGGAGATATAGACAGGCGAGTCAAGAGCAATCAAAGTGGTGATATTTTCATAGAGTTTGCTTGTGACATCTCCAAGGTGAAGCGTACCCTTGCCGAGAATATCATCACCCATTTGAGGATGACAATTGTAGATTTCGACTACAACGTCGGTGTTGCTAAGGTTGTAGGGGTGCATAGCGATGTAGACGTGTGAGATATTGAAGCCACCCTCTGGACCTTTGTACATTGTAGCCGCGCGGTAAGTTTCATACTTAGTAGTTGAGCCATAGTTCCACATCGTGGTTGATGTAGCGAGAGCTGGCCAATACATCGAGCGGCGGTATTCAATCGAGCCTTCGGTTGGAAGGTCGTAGACAGGTACACCTTCGCCAGAGTCGTAAACGTCGCTTGGCTTAATATCGCGTCCTTTGTCGTCGACGAGAACAGCTTCGATAAGTTCGTCGTCGGCAACAGCAATCTGAGTTTTGTCGGCAGAGATTTTCGAGAAGGTTGCAACACCAGAATCTGTAGAATCTTCAGCACCCACACCTGTATGGTCGATTGAGAGCGAGTAAGTGAGCTTGTACTTACCTTCGGCATTTGAGATACCGAATAAGTGTTCACCCACGTAGTCGTTGGTTGTAGCCGTTACGCGCACCTCTTCGCGGTCGAGTGCTATCGTGGGCTGTTCGGTGATGATAATCTTCACATTGACAGTCTTCTGAGTCACGCCACTAATGCCCGAGAGCATAAATGTGATAGCGATGTCGTATGTGCCGGGAGTAGCCCAAGCCTCAGCCGAGAAGTCGCTTTGAGTCAAAGGCACAGCCATTTTCAGCGGAGTGCGACCGATTTCGATTTTACTGCCAGCGTAGGGGCTCCAGCCGAAGTCCTCTTGCTCGGTCCAGCTATTGATGAATGTGCCATAATAGTAGAGTGAGAACATCTGCTGGCCATTAAATGTCGGGCCATTCACCTTGATGTTTGTGATTGTGAACGGAGCAGTACCATTGTTGGAGATTTCTAAAGGCACATACCAAAGTACTCCGTAACTGCCAATCAATTCGTCGTCGTAGTTAGTGTCGATATATTCGGCAGTGTGTTCTACAGTCACATCTTCGGGGAATACTGGGTCAGGTTCGCCAGTGATTGTAAGAGAGAGCGGAATGTCGATTGAAGGAGTAGTTGGCACATTTGTCACAACCTTGAGGTTGCTATTATATTTGCCAGCAAGCTCATCGGCAACCACCTCGATGTCAGCTTCGAGCTTTTCGCCGGGAGCCAATGTTGAGGTAACAACTGGGGTAAAGTTGCAAGATGTGCCGAGAGTGAAATAGCGGTCGGCGAGTGCAATGCCCTTGCCATTCTCGTCGGAGCAACCAGCCACGCCGAATGAGCCAAACTGGATTGCATTTTCGTAGGCAGGCTTATAATTAAATGTGAATGAGCCGTCTTTGCGAAGAATCACTTGGAAACATACGCCAGCATTCATCGTGTTGCCATACTCAATGAACGACACAACAGCCTTATCATTGTCGGTGTAAAGGAAAATACCAGCAGTGGTTGTGATGTCCATTGTATGCAAGCCCCAATAAGGTGCAATCACATTCTTATAGGTTGTGCCTGCAGGGAACGAAGCTGGAGGCTCGGGCCATACGCCACCTTCGTCGGTATAGCTATTGAATGTAAGGAAGCCTGAGTCGAACACTTGCACGTGGTTGTAAGTCTTGCCGTAATATGGGAAATCGAATGGCAAGTCGAGCTCAAGGATGTCGTGAAGCATAAAGTAAGTGTAAGTGTACTGAGTGCCAAGTCCATTGGTTTCGATATCGACCCACTCGCGAGCTTGCGACGGATCATCGACCGATGAAGCCCAAGAATAGTTGGTTCGTGAGCCCTCTTCATAGGCAGCATTGTAGCTGATGAAGTTGCCCGGCACGAGAGCCACTTCAAGCGGCTCGTTACCGTCGTTGGTCACTGTCAGAGGCTCTTTCTTCTTTTCGCCTGAGGGGATAGTGACATTAAGGCTTGAATAGCTTAGTGTAGCCACTGGCACACCTATTACTTTACCGCTGATTGTCACTTGCTTTTCGCCTTCAGAAGTTGTGATGGTGAGCAAGTCTGAAACCTCGCCTTCTACCTCAGTTGGGAGTGTGATAACAATATCTTTAGAGCGTCCTGCATCGATAGTTACGTCCTCGCCACTGAAATCGTGTGTCACATTGCCGTCGCGCAGAGCAACGTCGGTAAGCGTCATCGGTGCGCGCCCATGGTTGTGGACGGTCACTGCTTGACGAACTACCGATGTGCGCATCACCTCGCCGAATTCAATAGATTCAGCCGAGATATCGAACACTGGATTGAGGTCGCCCACTACAGAGCCTTTGAATGTAATGATTGTCGTTGGCGATTGAATATCGTTGCTGTGTACCACAAGATATGTTGTAATATCGCCAGCATACATTTCGTCGGTAGCACCGACTGTAGCAGTCACATCAACTTTCTCGCCGGGAGCCAAAATAGCTGACGCAGGAGCTACTGTGCGTATCATATCGGGCTGAGGAGCAGTGAAATGGAATTGAGTGCCACTCTTGATGTAGCGCCAGCGGTTGCCCTCTTCGGCAGTGTCGCCATTGAAATATGAATCGCTGGTCTGTTCGGCCGATGTTACGGTCAATGGGTCAGCCATATCTGGGTCAACAATACCCACCCACAAGTTCTTACCTTCCTGGAACACAAGCGTTGGGTCGTAGTCATCGAATGCTATATCGATGTCGCCGTTGGGACTGAGTACAATGTGGAATGATGCCGGGCGCGATTCGTCGCCATAGACCACTACCATTACATTCTTAAAGTTGACCACAAATTTACCGTCCTGACGAGAGTACTCAACCCTTGAAATTTCGGGATTGATTGTGAACTGGAAGCCATAAGCCGAAATACAGCCTAAGCCAGCCAAATAAACCTCTTTCGATTCGGTCAATGGCGAATACATTGTGCCTGCAGTGTAGGTGTCGAACGTAAGCATACCCATTGATGAAATGTACACTTTTTCGTAAGTCTTACCATAGAATGGGAATTCAAAACCTATATCAACAGGCTGAGAGAAATAGTTGTAGTCGCCAAACTGCGAACTTACATCCACTGGGGAGAGCAGATTTGGTTCGCCTTCGTAGGCTACGGCATCTGAACCATACAGATTTGAGATGAAGTTATAGCCGAATGTATGTGTCGTGCCTGCAGCCACCTCGTCGAGTTGCTCGTCGGAGAACTTAGGCATAACATACTGCAATGGATATTGACCCTGATTTTCAATAGTGAATGCCACATCGTGGGTTTCGCCCGACGCGTCGAGCTCGCCAACTTCAATTTCCGATGGAGTCACTACCATCTTAGCAGGCTCAGTTGCAGCACCTTGCACATTGATTTTCAGCTGTCGGCCGTCGTGGTCGGTGAATATTACCTGACCAGAGTGTGAGCCGGCGCTTTGAGGTGCATAGGTGAGCGTAATTGTTGAAATAGCGCGGGCTGGGAAGCCTGAGCTGATATATTCAGGACCAGAGAAATGTTCGCTTGTCGATGAAATATGACCGGTATACAATCCAGCCGACGATGTACCGCCTGCAAATGCGCCATAACCCTTGTTGACAACCTGAATAGTAATGCTTTTCGACTGACCTACGAGGACGTTGCCAAATTGCACTATCTTATTATATGTGATGTCGGGAGCTTGACCCTCAACTGTGATTGAACCAGTGATGACGAGCTCATTAGGCTCAGCTTCGTTGGTTTCAAAGCGTATCTTGGTCTTGTATTCGCCATTGGGAATGCGTGTTCCGTTGGAGGTTACAGCCATAATTTGTGTTTCGTTGGTGCCACCTGCGAGCTGACCTTCCGCTGGAGTAAGTTTGAGCATCCTACTCCAGTCGGGATATTTGCTCTTAGCTGTGATAGCCCACGTAGCTTTGTCGGCTTGCTCTTCGTAGGTGCTTCCACGCAGTGCTTCGCTAAGCAACGACCACGTCGCGCCACCATCGGCACTGATGAAGGCCTGTGAAGCCGTCGATGCGCCGTTACTCAACGCCATGCCGAGCGGATAGTTGCGAGAGTCGTAGTCGGTGAAATGCACCACAATGTAGAAACTTTCGCCGGGAGCAAAGTAGAGCGACTCTGTCAGCTCATGGTCGAAATAGTAGGCTGCGCCAGAGGTCTGCACGCTTTCGAGCAATGTCGACGAGCTCAGAGTGCCTGCATTGCGGTAAATTTCTATCACTGGAGTTTTGCCATAGTAGCCTTGCAAGTTGATATGAGTGAGGTTGAATCCGTCGGGATAAGTTTCCGCATCAACTGAGAAGAGTTGCGCCATAGAGTTTTTGCAAGTCTGGTCAGTGTCGCCAAGGAATGCATAAACAGAGCTGAAATAAGATATTTGTTTGGGGAAATCTTCCTGCATAAATGCCTCGACAGCCTCATCGGGAACTGCAGTAGCATTGCTTGTAGCTTGCTGAGCTGCGAGTTTTCCTTCATAAGGCACTGTCATCAAACGAGACCCTACAGAATATGGGCTGATATGTGATGAAGCTGTACGCAACACGGCTTTCCATTTGAGCAAACCCTCATCCTTATTTGAAATAGTGATGTTGCGCGTACCCCAAGTCACGCCGTCGGAGGTTGAAAGCGCAAACGACGTACGGTTGATAGCCATTTTCGGGCCAGCATTTGTCGTAGCCTCAATCACGCTCGAAAGCGCTGAAGCATTACCCCAACGGTCGACCGCTTTGATTGCGAAATAATAGGTAGTAAGAGCATCAAGACCTGAGATTTCCTCGGTGACTTTTTCGCCACACAAATAGAATTTGGTATCAACCACACGCGATTGACAGTCGCTCAGCGTTGCCTCTGCGATTGGCGACTTGCTGTAGTAAATCACATGGGAATTGACTGCACCAGCCGATGCATTTGGAATTGTCCATGTCAGCTGCACGCTCTCTTGCGAGGGGAGTGCCACGAGGTCGGTAACCGCTTCAGGAGCTGTGCCGTCGCCCCACTGCAATGCTTTGTAGGCATCGATGTAGCCTGAGCCCATAGTGCCTTCGTAGCTGGGATTTGATGAATAGAAATCGCTAACGGCTGTGATAAGTTGCTGACGCACACTCTCGTTGATGAGTGTCGATGAGCCATATTTCGACAGAATAAGGGCTGCGATACCCGAAACGTGGGGGCAAGCCATTGACGTACCCTCGCTATATCCGTAAGAGTTGCCAGGCAATGTAGAAAGCATGCCCTGAGCAGCGTCAAAGTCCATCAATCCGCCGGGGGCAGTGACATCGACCCATGAGCCATAGTTGCTATATGGAGCTTTGCGAAGGTCGTAGGTCATTGAGCCTACGGCCACAACCTCTTCGACACATGCTGGGTAGAAATTACCTGTAGCGCCAACATTACCGGCGGCAAAGATACAGAGGCCTCCAGTCATATTGTTGGAGCGAGATGTTTCGGTAAAGTATTTTATAGCATCGAGCACATCCTGTTCGTAGTAGTCGGGATCTTCCCAACCCCATGAACATTGTGCTATCGTTGCGCCCATATCGGCAGCATAAACGAGAGCGGCAGCAAAGTCGCCTTGGCCAGTGCCTGAGCGAGAGTCGAACACCTGTGCCGACATCAAACGTACACCACCTGTGCCGTCATTACCACCAGCTACTCCACCGACACCAGTATTATTATTGTTTACTGCGCCGACAGTACCTGCAACGTGAGTGCCATGATTATGAGCATAGACTGTGCCCGACATAGTGCAGAAGTTGTAGCCATAAACGTCGTCGATGAAGCCATTGCCGTCGTCATCGACACCTGCCGTACCGTTCAACTCCTTAGTGTTGTGCCACATAGCATTTTTCAAGTCGTCGTGGTCATATTCAATACCACCGTCGACAATCGCTACTACCACATCCTTTGAGCCTGTTTCAATCTCCCAGGCTTTGAACAAGTTGATGTCGGCACCTGCTACAGCTCCCGACATTGAGCCATTGTTATTGTAATGCCACTGCTTGGAGAGGCTTGGGTCGTTGAAGGGAACCGACGAAGATGCCTTCGCCTCAACCGCTGTCAATTTATGATAAGGACCATCATCGAACAGCACCAATGGAACGCGCACGTTAGCCGTTTCAACGCCTGCGGTAGTTTTAAGCACTTGGCGCGCTTCAAATGGATTAATCAACTCGTCGAAAGTCACTTCCCACCATTGGTCGAGCCCATATTTCTTGTGCTCGGCTTCGCGCCCGGGAGGGCATGGGAACACTTGACGCATCGTCACGCCCTTAATCTGGCGCATCGATTTATCGAGCGACTCTACGCCAGTGCGTAGCGTTGCGTCAGCACTTGCTGGCTGAATCAACGCAGCTGCTTGGCTGCTCAATTTGTGGCTCACCTCGCGCTGCAATTTCACACGCACTCGCGAAGGCATCGGCTGCTGAGCTGCAACGCCGAAGACTGCTGCCGCCATAAGCCACAACAATGCCATTCTCTTGAATTTTAACATACTATTATATTGTTTAATTACTAATTTCCACAACTATAGGAACCCCAGCCATAGCAATTGCTGCCATTGCGGAGTTCTCAACATTTTGATAATGATAGTCAAAGTTACTAATTTTTAACGAATCTCCAATAAAATTTTAATTTTTATGCGCTATCTTTTTGATAATTTTCTTATAAAACGGGGATTTTTTAATTATTTTTACTCTCAAAACTATATTTTTACTATTTTTTGTCAAAAAATTTGTCACTAAAACAATTTTATGTAACTTTGCACATGTACAATTTCTCATAGGTGCATTGTTGCAGAATCGTTGGGAGAATCCGACCACTTATCGCATTCCAGTACAATTTACATCGACAACTTAAAATTATATTATACATAACCAATCAAAAATTTTATTCTTATGAAGAAATTCTACTCATTAATCGTTGCGGCACTCGTATCGTTGGTTGCATACAATGCTTATGCATACCAAGTGACCGTTGAGTGCGAAAATTACAGCCTTGTAAAATTAGAAAAGTGGGTATCAGGTAGCGCTGACGCTGCAAACAATGGTACTTTCGAAGTGCCAATGACATCAACTGAAACTGTCGTTGAATTCCCCGACGATGCAAGTTATCGCTATTTGTACGTCACAATCAACTCTGTCGACGGCGAAGTGCTTTTGCAATACGACGTTTACGAAGAGGGTAGCGAAACTCCCGGCTTGACAAAAAACCCCTACAAAGCTGGCCGTCAGAGCATCTCATTGGCTGCTAAGTACGACTTTGGTCGTGTAGTGCTCAATGTTGGCAAAATTGTTCCCGATGCGTCTGTTGAAGTGACAGTGGAAGGCGACCCCACGAAGGTTAATTTCTCGTTCTATGGAGATCAACAACCATACGAACTCGTTGAAGGCGTTCAGACAGTACCCTATTTTTCTCCTAAACAAACAACTGTCTACGTTATACCTGTTGGTCAGAAAATGCTTGGCGGTGTAACCCTCAACGGCGAAGAAATTGTGCCCCAAGAAGACTGGGAAGGCAATTTCCAATACACAATCAAGCAAAAAGATGGCGACAAAATCTACATCAACACCAACCTTCCTGAGGGTGATTTCAACATCACTACTTCATTCCTTGGCGAAGCAGCTTTAGGCACTGTTGTAAAACTCAATGGCGAAGTAGTTGAAGACCCCTCTACTATCGCAGCTCAATTTGGTTCTAACGTTGAATTCATTTTCGACAGCTACTATTACACTATCAACAGTTTCACAAAAGATGGCGAACCAATTGAAGTTGATGGCTCATACTCCTACACCGTAATGGCCGATGCAGCTTTCGTTGTCGATATGAGCAAAAGAGAATTCGACTCTAAGGTCATCACTTACACATCAGGTTGGGAACTCACAACAACCAACCAAAACGACTTATATGCTGAAAACTTCTACGGCGTCTACTACATGATTTACAATCCAAGCACTCAATTCACAATTGGCGCTGGCTACGACGAAATCCCATTCAACGCATTGTACGACAACGATGGAGACGGCGTTAACGACGAATACTTCCAATTCAACGCTATAAACTACACTTACGCAAGTATGGAAGCTGTGGAAGTCGACAAGGGTATATACGTGTACGTAAACGACGTTGCTGACCCATTCGTTGACCCAAAATCATCTTACGTAGGCACAGGCTTGTGCACACCTAACAACACCGTCATCAAGATTTTCATTGCTGACGAAGAGCCCGCATTCCACAAAGTAAGCTACATTGTCGAAGGTTTTGCTGAAGGTGAAGCACCCATTATCCGCAAGGACCACGCTGTAGAAGTTAACCCCGCTGAAGGTCACAACTCACTCCCCGGCACTGAAATCTGGATTGACGACGTTGCTCAAAAAATAAAATCTGTTACCGTCAACGGCGTAGCAATTGACGATCCCGAACAGGACTGCCGATTTATCGCAACAGTTGAAGGCGCAACAGAAATCAAGATTGTAGGTCCCGAATCAGGCATCGTTGCCGTTGAAGCTGACAAAGCTGCTAATGGGGCAGTATTCAACCTCCAAGGCATCCGCGTCAACAACGCTGGCTCAACTGCAGGTCTTCCCGCTGGCATCTACATCATGAACGGCAAAAAAGTCCTCGTGAAATAATCCAAGCACTGATTATCCGACTTCGATAAACATCCAATCACGATTGCCCGATGGCAATCCCCCAATAAACAGCAATGGCTGCTCCACCGAGCAGCCATTATTGTTTTATAATCATCCGAAAGGAAGAATTAAACTCATAAAGAAATCGAGCAAGAGCTTAATGATTGGAGAGGCAAGAGCTTAATGATTGGAGAGGGTTAGGGAGAATTTATTGGAGCTGATTAGCAGCAAGGAAGTCTGTGGCGGTTTGGCGGCCGATGTCGTAGGTTTGCTGCATTTGCTCGGGGTCTTTGCCTAAGCGATCGATTGGCAAGTCGCATGGCGGATATATCACCTTCACTCGCCCTGCACGCTCTGCCTCTTCGAGGTATTCCAACTGGCGATTGTACATCAAGTGGCGATTCGCCATAGCCTCAACCAATTTGGGGTATTTCCAATACTTCAACTTTATCAGCGGCATTACCGATGTCGGCTTTTTGCGATATCCTTTGGGTCGAGTCAACACCACGATATTGTCGGTAATCCCCTGATTCTCCATAAATTTCAATGGAATACTGTCGACGATGCCGCCGTCGAGCATTTTCAGTCCGTCGAGCTCTACGATTGTAGAGCATAGCGGGAGCGATGCTGAGGCACGGAGCCATTCCAAATCGTCGTAATCGCCATGTTCAAGGCTCTTATATATCGGTTCGCCTGTTTCGATGTTGGTCGTTACGGCGTAGAATTTCAACGGATTAGCCTCGAACGCTTCAGTGTCGAATATATCCACATAGGTCGGCACATAATGATAAGCAAATTCCGCTCCGATAAGGTTACCCGTGAGTAACAGCGAGCGAATTGAGCAGTTGCGCCAGTTGCCAGCCAACAGCTTGTTGTAGCGAATGGCGCGCCCTATCTGTCGCGACTTGTAGTTGCAGCCAAACGCAGCGCCAGCCGAAACGCCCACGATGCTATCAAACTGGAGCCCTTGCTCCATCATCACATCGATAACGCCAGCCGAAAAAAGGCTGCGCATGCCTCCACCTTCCAACACAAGCCCTTTTCTCATAACGCTTTAACGTGGTCAATCAGTGCATTACACACCTGCAAAACCCATAAATGCCATAGCGAGAATGCCGGCAACGATTAGCGCGATAGGCACACCTCGCATGGGGCGTGCAACGTTCGACAATTCGAGTTGCTCACGAATGCCTGCAAATATCACCAACGCCATTGTGAAGCCGATAGCTGTTGCAAAAGCATACACAAGGCTTTCGCCAAGGTTCATACCCTTCTGAGTGACAAGGATAGCTACGCCGAGCACTGCACAGTTGGTTGTAATCAACGGCAGGAACACACCCAACGCCACATATAGCGCAGGGGCAATCTTCTTGATGATGATTTCGAGCATCTGCACGAGAGCTGCGATGACGAGGATAAACAATATGGTTTGCATGTAGCCTAAGCCAAAAGGCTCAAGCACACCGATTTGCAATAGCGAAGTGACGAGTGTGGCGATAACCATTACTACTGTTACAGCCATACCCATGCCGACGGCATCCTTCAGTCGCGACGACACGCCCAAGAAGGGGCAAATGCCAAGAAATTGTGCAAAAACTACGTTGTTGACAAATATGGCTGAGACGATGATTGCTATATATTCCAACATTTCTATTCTATCGTTTTGTTAGTTGCTTGAATAATAGTTTATGACGTAGGCTTAATCCTTGATTGAGCGGTAGATAGCTATCAGGAAGCCGAGCATAATGAATGCGCCGGGAGCGAGCACAAACAGCAATGCGCCCCAGCTTTCGGGGAATATTTGCAGCGTTGCGATGCTGCCTGTGCCGAGAAATTCGCGGCAAGCGCCAAGCAGTGTCAACGCCACGGTGAATCCGAGTCCGGCACCTACGCCGTCGGCCATTGAGTCGACAACATTGTGGCGCGAAGCAAACGCTTCGGCACGTCCCAACAGCACGCAGTTGACCACAATCAAGGGGATGAAAATGCCAAGGCTTTCGTCGATTGCTGGTGCGTATGCTTGAATGAGCAGCTGCAACAGGGTGACGAACGTGGCTATAACTACGATATAGACAGGGATGCGCACTTTGTCAGGCACCAGATTTTTAATCGCTGAAATCACGCAGTTGGAGCAAATGAGCACAAGCATTGTAGCCAGACCCATGCTCAAACCATTGATAGCGCTGGAGGTTGTACCAAGCGTCGGGCACATACCCAACAGCAGTACGAACGTGGGGTTTTCAACAACCGCACTATTATATATTGTCTTTAGAAATTTCATCGTCGTAGCAGTTTAGTTGTTGTTCGTAAGGTAGATATTCCAAGCGTTAGCCGCACGATTGATAGCATCGAGGAAGGCGCGCGAGGAGATTGTTGCAGCTGTGATTGCATCAACCTGACCCTTATCTTTGGTCACTTTGAGCCCTTCAGTACCGGGAGTAAGGCCTATCACGTTGCGAGCACCCTCTCCGCGAAACCATTCGTTCATCTTCGAGCCAAGTCCGGGAGTTTCGGCATGCTTAGTCACCTCGTAGCCAATCAGCGCGCCATTGAGGTCGAAGCCAACCATGAGCGTAATGTCGCCCGAGAATCCCTCGTGAGTCACGCTCTCGATTGCTGCGCCAGTCAATGCGCCGTCGATGCGTGTAGGATAAACCACCACCGAGTCGCCCTCAGCAATTTCGATTTTAACAGCCTCAGCCAGCGGCTCGTTGTTGAACTCAGCTACCACCGACTGCAACGAACTGATGCGCTTGTCGTTGGCTACCTTTTGGCGTGGAGCTTCAGTCACACTGTTGACTAATCCTAACAGAAATCCAGCCAGAACCGTGGTAAGGGTCAACACTATCACCATATTTGGTAGCGTAGAACTTAACTTTTTCATGCCTTAGCCCTCCTTTCACCAAATATTTTCGGCTCCATCCAGCGGTTGATAAGCGGCGTGCAGCCATTCATCAGCAGGATTGCGAACGAGATTCCTTCGGGGTATGAACCATAGTGACGAATCACGAACGTGATTACACCAATCATCACACCATATAATATCTGACCCCAACGATTCATCGGAGAAGTCACGTAATCGGTTGCCATATACACTGCGCCGAGAATCAAGCCACCAGTCATCAGGTCGAGCACCATCATATTGCCAGTCACGAGGTCGAGCACTGCTATCGAGCCTATGATGCTCAGCGGAATGTAGCACTTGATGATGCGGCGTATCATCAGATACACACCGCCCAACAGCAAGGCTACTGTACCTACCTCACCGAGCGAGCCGCCACGATTACCTAATGCAAGATTCATCACGTCGATTTGCTCAGGCGAAAGACCGCTCTCGTGCATAGCCGTCAGAATGGTAGCACCAGTTGTGCCGTCCCACTCCATAGGCACAGGCCATGTGGTCATCGCCGCGGGGAATGAGATGAGTAGGAACACTCGACCCACCAACGCCGGGTTGAAGATATTCTGTCCGAGTCCGCCAAAAGCCATTTTACCGACGCCAATTGCAAACACACCGCCAACAAATGCCATAGGCAGCGGCAGCGACGAGGGCAACGACATACCCAAGAGCAAGCCAGTGAGGAATGCCGACCCGTCGGTCAGCGTATCCTTGCGCTTAAAGAGGAATTTATTGCAAACGTATTCGGTGAGCATACACCCTATGATGCTCACAGCTACGACGCCAATAACGCGCCAGCCAAACACCCAGAGGGCGCAGACCAATGCCGGGAGAAGCGACATCGTTACGTTCCACATCACCGACTGTGTGGTCATGCGGCTGCGTACGTGAGGCGACCCGGTCACAACTATTTTATTATTGTTTTGTTCCATTGCTATCGTTTGTTATTCAGAAACTTGTCGCTATGATTGATTTTGATTTGCCACAAGTGCTTATTTGAGTTTGCGTGCTTCGATTTTACCGATGCGAATCCAATCGACAAGTCTACGGCGTGCGATGCAGCTATAGTTGCAGCAGCCACACTCCATACAGTCCATTAGATGATGTTGCAGCGCATCTTCCACCCTGCCGAGCTCTACCAAGCGAGCTATCAGATAGGGTTGCAAGCCCATTGGGCAACTGTCGACACACTTGCCACACTTGACGCATGGGCTCGGCTCTTCCAAGTCGGTTTCCTCTTCGCTGAGGAACAGCAACCCCGAAAGGCCTTTGGTTGTGAACCCTTCGACGTCGGCCATTGAGCGACCCATCATCGTGCCACCAGCTACGATTTTCACCGCCTGCTCGGGCACACCTCCAAGGCTGTCGACAACATCCTTCAGCGGAGTGCCTACCACCATACGGTAGTTGCCGCGCTGTTCGAACGTTGCGCCACTGATTGTCAGCACGCGCTCAACCAACGGAATACCCCAAATCACGGCGTGATATACGGCGAGTGCTGTAGCCACGTTCTGGATGATTACGCCCTGAGTGATTGGCAATTGTCCCGGAGCTATCTCACGACCGGTCAACGCTTTGGCAAGCATTTTTTCGCCACCTTGCGGATAGCGGGTGCGAAGCCCTACCACACTGATGCCGGGATACGAGCGAGCCGCTTTCTTTAGGCGCTCAATTGCTGCAGGCTTATTATTTTCGATACCAACAATAGCCTTTTCGACCCCTGTGGCACGCATCATAATCAGAATTCCGGCAATAATTTCGTCGGGCATCGCGCACATAATAGCCTCGTCGCAAGTGAGATAAGGCTCACACTCTGCGCCATTGACCAACAGATACTCTGCCTTGCTATCCTTAGGCGGTGCAAGCTTCACTGCTGCAGGGAATGTAGCGCCACCAAGCCCTACGATGCCTGCTTCGCGTATCTGGTCGACGATTGCTGTTGGCTCCATTGTAGCCACCTCGTCGAGCGTATGCTGCGGACGAGCGTCGCATATCATCTGTAAGTCGGCTTGATGATCCTCTTCCGAGGCTTCAATCACGACCGACATCACATAATGCCCGTCGTTGGCTGCCACTGGAGCGATATCCTTCACAGTGCCCGAAATTGGGGTATGAACATTCGCCGAAATCGGGCCCTGCTGCTCCCCTATCTTGTCGTAGCGATTCACATGCTGACCTTTGGTCACTATCGGCTGGGCGGGTCGGCCAAGCGACTGCGCCATTGAGATAGTCACCTTCATCGGCAGCGGCATATCCTTAACAGCCACCCCCGAAGTTAGTTTCATTTCAGGCGGATGCACCCCGCCTCTACCAAAACTTAGTTTCATATATAGTAGTGATATTTTCAGTTTTCAATCTCAGGAATCGAGTGAATAGCGTGAGTTGGGCAGCCTTCGACACACTTGCCGCAACCTACACACAGGTCGCCATTGATTGTAGCCACATTGTCGGCCAACTCGATAGCCTTTTCGGGACAACTGCGCACACACTTGCCACAGCCAATGCAGCTCACCGCACACATCTTGCGCGACGCTGCGCCCTTAGCCTTATTGCTGCAAGCCACCCAAACGGTAGGACGTTCGTCGTCGACAGTGCGCATCGCGATGATTCCCTGCGGACAAGCCTTCGAGCACGCTTCGCAACCGGTGCACTTCTCCAAGTCAACCACAGGCATGCCAGTGGCAGCATCCATCGTCAACGCACCGAAGCGGCACGCCGACACACAGTCGCCACAGCCAAGGCATCCCCACACACAATAATTTTCGGGGACAGCAAGCGTTTTGGCAAAACTGCACGACTGCGCAGCCATAACATTGCGATTCACAAGTCGATTGTCGCACGTTCCGTTGCAACGAACAAACGCTCTCACTTTCGGACCTGCCGAAGCCGTAAAGCCAAGCAACTCAGCTATTGCAGCCATACCGGCATCGCCTGCGCCCGGGCAGCGGAGACCGTCGAGACTCTTAGCCTCGCAACATGCCACAGCAAAGTCATGGCAACCCTTACGTCCGCACGCCCCACAGTTGGCACCGGGCAACAGCGCCTCAACCTGAGCGATGCGTTCATCCTCATAGACGGCAAACCGCTTAGCCACAATGAACAGTATCACTGCTGCGACCAACCCGGCTCCGCCAAGAATAAGCATTGGTAATAAAATTCCCATTTCTATATAATTTCTGATTTTTCAATTCAAACTTATGCTTCAACCTCATTGCGCAGCTCCAAATCGGGGCGAACATACCACTCAACGCGGCGATTAACCCACTTGCGAGCAGCATACAAGCCCAAATAATAAGCCACCAAAAACGCCAGGCAGATACATCCTGCCGCCACTTCGCTCAGCTTCAGCCAATAGTTGATAAACACACCCAACAAAATGGCTATGCAGGGCATACCGGCAATCAAAAACCAGCCCAAAAGCCAATTCTTGACGCGACCGGCAACAATCACCTTGTCGCCAACACTCAGTTCGCAACCCTCAGGAATAGCAGCATCGACATTTACAGCACTCTTGCGCGACGAGCAAAGCATAGCAACCTTACATCCATCGCACTCCGATGCAGCGCAATCGATATCCACCTTGGCAGTCGAGCCCTCAACGGCAACAACCACACCCTCTTTTATCGTATCTTCAACTATCATTACGTCTTTACCTTTACAATCTTCATTTCAATGCACTCATCAGCAGAATTTCCGCCAACAAACACACATCTCAAAAATAAACTACAAAGTTAATAAAAAAAAACAACACCAACCCCCTTCTCAACTAATTTTTATTCATCAACTTCGTTTTGCACTTGCCAGTTGAGAGTAGAGCGAATCACCCTCAACGACGAAATCTGATAAAAAAGTTTGGGAAATTTGGTGGATTCGAATAAAAGATGTACCTTTGTAGCCGCTAAAATTTCCGAAACGGGCTCCAATTAAGCGGATTGCCGACGAATGGCGCTCCCGCCCGACGGGTTAATCTGATAAACAATTAGTTAAATGTACGTAATTGTAGAGATTCAAGGACAACAGTTCAAAGCTGAAAAGGACAAGTTCTTGTATGTACACTATCTCGGCGAAAAGGTAAACGCTGGCGACACTGTTGAATTCGACCGCGTGCTCCTCGTTGATGCCGACGGTGACGTTAAAGTCGGTGCTCCTACCGTTGAAGGTGCAAAAGTTGTATGCGAGGTTGAAACAGCCCTCGTTAAAGGTGACAAAGTGATCGTTTTCAAGAAAAAACGTCGCAAAGGCTATCGCCGCAAAAACGGCCATCGCCAAACTTTCACCAAAATCGTGATCAAGGACATAGTTGCTTAACCCTCTAAAATCTTAAGAAAATGGCACATAAAAAAGGTGTAGGTAGTTCTAAGAACGGCCGCGAATCGGAAAGCAAACGACTCGGTGTTAAGATTTTCGGCGGTCAGCGTTGCAAAGCAGGCAACATCATCAAGCGTCAACGTGGCACTGTTCACCATCCCGGCCTCAACGTTGGTATGGGCAAAGACCACACAATCTACGCTCTGATTGACGGTACTGTACAGTTCACTACTGGTAAGGGTGGACGCCAGTTCATCAACGTTGCTCCTTTTGCAGAAGCTTAAATAACTTCCTGTAAACGAATTCATTCGGGTCGGACAGCCTAATCGCTCTCCGGCCCTATTTTTTTGCTCCTCAGCGCAACCTCGCGCAACCTCACCAGCAAGTTTCGCGCAACCTCACCCCACAAAGTTTTGGGAATTCAATCGTAAAGTGTTACCTTTGTGAATATAATTCATCGACTGTGTCACCAACCTGGATAATCATTATAATCGTTTCGCTGCTATTCTCGGCGCTTTTTTCGGGTATCGAGATAGCTTTCGTCACCTCCGACCGCGTACGCACTGAGCTCGACGTAAAAATGGGCGGCCCCATTTCGCGCGCCCTTAACCTATTCTATCGCCACTCGGAATTCTTCATCTCCACCATACTCGTTGGCAACAACATCATGCTCGTAATCTACGGTATGGGAGCGGCTATGCTGATTGAACCACCGCTGCGCCAATTCTACGACAACGACATGGCGGTGCTGATTATCCAAACGTTAGCATCGACGCTCGTAATTCTCCTCACTGGCGAATTCCTCCCCAAAACGATATTCCGCATCAACCCCAACGCATCGCTCAAATTCTTTGCCTTGCCGATGATGCTCATCTACTACATCCTCTACCCTATTTCGTCGTTCTCCGCATGGCTATCGAAAATCCTCATGAAGCTTTGTGGCATCAAGGAGAGCAACGAAGACTCTAACATGCTGTCGGTCGGCGACTTAAACCAATACCTCGAGCGCACAATCGACGACAACGAAGAGCAGGAACAGGAGGTGGAAAACGAGGTGAAAATATTCCACAACGCCCTCGATTTCTCCAACACTCACCTGCGCGACTGCATGACCCCGCGCAACGAGATTTTCGCCGTCGACATCGACAACACCTCGCGCGACGAACTTTGCCGACTATTTGAATCGTCGGGTCGCTCCAAACTCCTCGTCTACAAAGAGGACATCGACAACATACTCGGCTACATACACGTGTCGGAGCTCTTCGACACCAACCTCGACTGGAAAAAGCAGTTGAAAGAGGTGATTTTTGCCCCCGAATCGGTCCTCGCCAACAAAATGATGCGCCGACTTCTGGCCGAAAAACGCTCAATCGCTATCGTCATCGACGAATTTGGCGGTACCTCTGGTATGGTCACCCTCGAAGACCTCGTTGAAGAAATCTTCGGCGACATCCAGGACGAACACGACCACTCGCGACTCATCGCACGTCGACTCCCCGACGGCTCATACGAATTCTCGGGACGTACCGAAATTGAGACTATCAACGACACCTACCATTTCGACATCCCCGAAAGCGACGAATACCAAACCCTCGCTGGATACATACTCAACGAAACTGGCGCCATACCCGACGAAGGCGAAATAATAACGCTCGAAAACTACAAATTCGAGATAGTCAAAAAAACAGCTACTCGACTGGAACTCATCACCATTACGCAGATTGACCCCGACGACTCAGGCAAAGCCAACAACGAGTCAAACTAACGCTTTCTGCCCCTCCACACACCATGAAATCAACCCTCTACACACGCACAGGCGACAACGGCACAACATCACTTGTCGACGGCGAAAGAGTCAAGAAAAACAGCGTCAGAATCGAAGCCTACGGCACTATCGACGAGCTCAACTCTTTCATCGGACTGCTAATAGCGTCAAATCCCCTCGACGACACCGACCGACAAACGCTAACCGCCATTCAGTCAACATTATTCTCCGTCGGCGCCTACCTTGCATCAGCCGACGCCGAAGTTGCAGCCAAAATGCTCCCCTACCTCGACCAACCCTTGGCCGACATAGAAGCCGAAATCGACCGCATCGACGCCCTACTGCCTCGCCACAACAAATTCATACTACCCCAAGGCACCACAGCCAGCGCCACAGCCCACGTCGCACGCACCGTAGCCCGTCGCGCCGAACGTCGCATACTCGACCTCGCCGACATAGCGCCAATCGCCCCCGCCGTAATCAGCTACATCAACCGACTGAGCGACTACCTCTTTGCGCTTGCACGCCTCTGCAACACCCTCAACGGCAACAACGAAATATTCTGGGAACCAGCTAAATAACGCCACAACACACAACTATGAGCGCAATCGACATCATCATCCTGCTATTCGTAACCATAGCAGCAATCCTCGGAATAAAACGCGGATTCATCGTACAAATCTTCTCATTCATCGGCATCATCGTAGGTATCATCGCATGCCGCCTGTTCGGCTACCAACTTGCCAACTACTTCACAAGCCCCGACGCCGACATCGCCACAGCCTACCTCTGCAGCGCATTTGCCAACCTACTACTCTTTGCCGGCGCACTCATCCTCGCCAAAATCGTAGGCCACCTAATCAAATTCGTAGCCAAAGCATTGACCCTATCATTCCTCGACCGACTCGGAGGCGCCATATTCTGCATCTTCGAATGGCTACTAATCCTGAGCATCCTGCTCAACGTATGGCAAGGCTTCCGCCCAAACGATAGCCTCGTAGCCAACGCACGACTCCTCGACGGCAAAGTCGCCGAACACGTCATCAACCTCGCCCCAACAGTCTTCGGCTCCGACCTCGCCACCCAATTCTTCGACACCCTCACCCCCGACCTATAACCCACCCCACCCATTGC
>JAGBWK010000019.1 GCA_017629835.1 Muribaculaceae bacterium
CCCATTGCGCTCCCCCCACCCTTAGTTGCTCCCCCCACCAACAAACAACAAACAACACACATTAAAATATATTCTTACTGCGTAACAACTTACGCAAAGCTATACCTATGCAAATATCAAACACAATCGCTCTAAGCAGAGTGTAAGAATAGAGAGATTTTTGACAGAGAGTTGTGAAAGTTTTTGGGGGGATTTTGAGTTTTTTAACCAAAAGTCGAGGGTGGGCCTGGCACAAAGCTGGGTTCTTTTTTTTGTAATATCAACACAACCTCGACGCAACGTCAGCAACTCCGAAGCAAACGACATTGTGCCACCGCAACGTCAGCAACTCCGAAGCAGGGGTTGCAACGCTGATTTTTCACTTTTTTTGAGGAGCGGTGAAATTTTTCGGGGTGAAATTTTGTAAGGTTAAAGAAATAATTGCTACCTTTACGTTTTGTGGGGAATACCCTCCCTACGAAGGCATGTGAACCCCTCATCCGAGGCGAAACATTGCCAACAAAATCGAATATTCACAACACTTCATACATCAAAATGAAACGCTTATTCCTTCTTCCGCTAATCGCCATTATTTGCACATTTGCTGCATCTGCTCAGGGCAAAGTAATGACCTATGGCGTAGCTTATTACAACCTCGAAAACCTTTTCGACACGATTAACTCCAACGGCACCTACGACCTCGAATTTTCGCCCGAAGGCCAACGCCAATGGAACAGCGAAAAATATTGGAGCAAGGTCAACAACATGGCTCGTTGCATCGCTGCTATGACCACTCCCACCACTCCCAACGGTCCTGCCGTGATTGGTGTTTCCGAAATCGAAAACCGCACTGTGCTTGTCGACTTAGTGAAAGTTATCGACGAACAGCTTCGCAAACAGGGCAAACAACCTTGGAATCTGCAAGTCGTGCACCACGACTCCCCCGACCGTCGCGGCATCGACGTAGCTTGTCTTTACAATCCCCGCCAATTCCGCTTCTTGAGCGTGTCGAACTCAATGCTTAAAATCCCCGGCTACGAGACATTCCGCACTCGCGACCAAATGTGCGTCAGCGGCATCCTCGGCGGCGACACTATCAGCGTCGTTATCAACCACTGGCCATCGCGCATCGGCGGACAAGAGCAGTCATCCTATCTGCGCGAAGCTGCTGCCGACCTCAGCAAACACATCGCCGACTCCATTTGGGCTGAACGCCCCAACGAAGGTGTCATCGTCATGGGCGACTTGAACGACGACCCACACGACAAGTCTTGCTCTGTCAATCTCGGCGCTTCCAAAGAAGAAAAAGGGGTTAAACCTCACGGATTCTACAATCCTTGGTGGAAAATCCTCGACAAAGGCATCGGCACTCTCGCTTACAAAGGCCAATGGAACCTTTTCGACCAAATCATCGTTTCGGGCACTCTGCTCAAAGACAATGGCGCCGACCTATATTTCCACAACGCCAAAGTCAACAACTTCGATTTCCTGAAGGACAAAGAGGGTAATCGCGAAAACTACCCCTTGCGCACCTACTCAGCCGGACGATTCCTCAACGGATATTCCGACCACTACCCCACCGAAATCATCCTCGTAAAACGTAAAAAATAACCCCTTTGTAGCGCCGTGACATTCGTGCCCGACGCTACTCAACTATAATTCAACATATAAATGAGAACTAAATACAACAGAATACTGCTCAAACTCAGCGGCGAATCGCTCGCTGGTGGTGCAGGCCATGGCATCGACACCAACCGACTCAACGAGTATGCACAGCAAATCTCCGAAGTTGTAGCTGGAGGCGTACAAGTAGCTATCGTCATCGGCGGTGGCAACATTTTCCGCGGACTCCAAGGCGCATCCAAAGGCTTCGACCGCGTGAAAGGCGACCAAATGGGTATGCTTGCCACAGTCATCAACTCTCTGGCTCTCAGCTCCGCTCTCACTGCTGCCGGACAGCCTGCACGAGTGTTTACAGCTATCAATATGTTCCCCATTGGCGAGCACTACAGCAAATGGCGCGCAATCGAAGCCATGAACGCTGGCGAAGTTGCTATCATTGCTGGCGGCACTGGCAACCCATTCTTCACCACCGACACAGGCTCAGCTCTGCGTGGCATCGAAGTTGAAGCCGACGTAATGCTCAAGGGCACTCGCGTCGACGGCATCTACACCGCCGACCCCGAAAAGGACCCAACTGCGACCCGATTCTCCGAAATCACCTACGACGAAGTCTATACTCGCGGACTCAAAGTAATGGATCTCACCGCTACTGCCCTCTGCAAAGAGAACCACCTGCCTATCATCGTGTTCGATATGGACACCCCCGGCAATCTCCGCAAACTTCTCAACGGAGAGCCCGTAGGCACCCTCGTTTACTAAACCACTTATTACCAACGATATAATCTTAAAAATTTCAAAGATATGAACGAAATCGATCCCAAAAGCTATCTCGACCCCGCTGAAGAAAAAATGGAAATGGCGGTTGAATACCTCGACGAAGCTCTTTCGCACATCCGCGCAGGCAAAGCAAGCCCCAAACTGCTCGACGGAATCCGCGTAAGCTACTACGGCAGCATGGCTCCTATCTCTAACGTAGCCAACATCTCTGTGCCCGATGCACGCACTATCGCTATCACTCCTTGGGAGAAAGCTATGTTTAAGGAAATCGAAAAAGCAATCATCAACTCTGAACTCGGCATCACACCTGAGAACAACGGTGAAGTGATTCGCATCTGTATTCCCCCATTGACCGAAGAACGCCGTAAAACCCTCGTTAAGCAGTCGAAAGCTGAAGCCGAACAAGCTAAAGTATCGGTACGCAACGCTCGCCGCGACGCAATCGACGGTCTCAAAAAAGCCGTTAAGAAAGGTATGCCCGAGGATATCGAAAAGGATGCTGAAACTACTGCTCAGAAAATCCACGACAAATACCTCAAACGCATCGACGAACTCTTCGCAGCTAAAGAAAAAGAGATTCTCACTGTGTAAGCCTTCCGAACTGTGCAAACCGTACTGTTCACATCGACCATATTTGGACCTATCCAAAGCCGACGACTCGGCACTTCGTTGGGCGTCAACTTGATGCCTGCCGACGGCAAGGTGTGTTCATTCGATTGCCTGTATTGCGAAGCTGGGTTTAATGCACAAGGCACGGGTAAAGCAGGGCTACCTTCACGTAAGCAAGTCGCTCAACTCCTCGAAGAGAAACTTCAGTCAATGAGCCGCGACAACGCACCGCTCGACGTCATCACATTCTCAGGCAACGGCGAGCCAACGCTCCACCCCGAGTTTGCCGGAGTGATTGACGACACGATTGCTTTGCGCAATAGATACTATCCGCAAGCAAAGGTCAGCGTGCTGAGCAATGCCACCCGCATCAACCGCGCCGACGTGGTCGAAGCACTCAAAAAAGTCGACAACAACATATTGAAGCTCGACTCTGCTATCGAATTGACGGTCAACACAATCGACCGCCCTGTCGACCCCCGCTACCGAGTTGCCGACATCGTAGAAGCGATGAAGCAGTTCGACGGACAGTGCATCGTGCAAACAATGCTCTTGCGCGGTCAGTACAACGGGCAACTTATCGACAACACCACCGACAATGAGGTCGAAGCCCTGATTCGAGCAGTCAAGGAGATTAATCCACAAGCAATAATGCTCTATTCTATCGACCGCAAAACCCCTGCAGAACAACTGCAAAAGGTGCCGCACGACGAGATTGTTGCTATCGGTCGCCGATTTGAAGAAGAAGGCATAGCCGTACAGGCCATTTAATAGTAATCCGTACAGACCATATAAAATATGTGTCAGCTGCAATATCCACCGACATTAGAGGTAGGTGACACGATTGCAATCGTGTCGCCTGCTTCATTTATCGCTCCCGAGCGAATCGACGGTGCTGTTGCTACACTGCGCGGGCAAGGTTACCGAGTCCGTGTGATGCCTCACGCCTACAACCATTGCGGCTCATTCGCTGGCACTTATACCAACCGTCTCGCCGACCTCAGCGAAGCTCTCACCGACCCAAACATAAAGGCGATTCTATGCAGTCGTGGCGGATATGGCTGCGTGCAACTGCTCCCCGAGCTCGCGCGCTTAGATTTTGGAGCAAAATGGCTCGTCGGATTCAGCGACGTCACTGCGCTACACCAGTTGATGCGCACCAAAGGCATAGTCAGCATCCATGGCTCAATGGCAAAAGCATTAGCCGAACAGCCTGCCGACTCAAAGCCCAACGCGATGTTGCTGCAAATGCTTCGAGGCCAACGCCCCTCGCTATCGTTCGCATCTGGTGCAGGCTCCGTTGAAGGCTCTGCCGAAGGCACTCTCGTAGGGGGCAATTTGGCTGTACTGCAAGCACTTATTCGCACCCCATTCGACCCATTTGCGCCCGACACAATACTGTTCATCGAAGATATTGCCGAGCCAATCTACAAAGTAGAACGGATGCTCCTACAGCTACGCATGGCTGGCGTTCTCGACAATCTCGCAGGGCTCATCATCGGTCGTTTCACCGACTACAAGCCCGACAAGAATCACACCACCGTTGAGCAAATGATACGCAACGTGATTTTCGCCGACCACTCTCCTGCCTATCCAGTTGCGTTCGATGCCCCCATAGGACATTTCGACGACAACATGCCACTGCTTCACGCTGCTCACGTCAAGTTGAGCGTCGACTCTCTCACCACCACAATTGAATATATCATCTAACACCCTCATATTAAAAACCTCTCAACCCTATCCCTTATGAAAGCGTTCCTCGACTGGTGCAAACGCTATGTTTCACTACTATTCGTCATCATCTTCGGACTTTTCGTCTACGTACTATTCTTCCACGACAACTCCTACAGCCAACTGACTGAATACAACAATCAGATTAGCGACCTCAAAGAGGAAATCAAGGAAAATCGCGACACTTTGGAATACTATCGCCAACTCAACAACCTCCTCAACGCTTCGCCTGAAGAGATGGAACGAATTGCGCGCGAACGCTACCACATGCAGGGACCTAACGAAGAGGTTTACATCGTAAAATAACAACCCTCAGGGGTGCTTCTCGACATGAAAACGTCACTCGAAATATGCAAGCAAAAAGGGGTGTTTGAAGCTGGCTGCGACGAAGCTGGACGCGGATGCCTTGCAGGACCAGTCTATGCTGCAGCCGTAATTCTACCCGACGATTTCTATCATCCGCTGCTCAACGACTCAAAGCAGCTCACCGAACATCAACGCGACACCCTTCGCCCAATAATCGAAGCCGAAGCCGTCGCTTGGGCTGTAGGGATAGTCACAGCCGAAGAAATCGACCGCATCAACATCCTCAACGCAAGCATTCTCGCTATGCACCGCGCTCTCGACGCTCTGAAAGTCCGCCCGGGAGCTATTATTGTCGACGGCAACCGATTCAAGCCTTACAACGACATACCTTGGCAAACATTTGTCAAAGGCGACGGCCGTTTTGCCAACATCGCTGCAGCAAGCATTCTCGCCAAAACTCACCGCGACGAAGCTATGCTCAACCTTCATCAGCAGTACCCTCAATACCATTGGGACAAAAACAAAGGTTACCCCACGCGCGATCACCGTGCCGCAATCGAGGAGCTCGGCACAACCCCGCATCATCGCCTCTCATTCCGCCTTACCAACCCCCAACTCACCCTCTCTTTCGACTAATTCTCAATACACCCCAACTCGCCCTCTCGTTCGACTAATTCTCAAGCCTTAATATGGAATACAAAGACCTTACCACCGCACGCTATTCGTGCAAAAAATATAGCGACAAACCTGTCGCAGCTGATGCGCTCCAAGCCATTCTCGAAGCTGGACGTGTAGCTCCCACAGCCAAAAACCTGCAGGAGCAGCACATCTACGTTGCCCAATCGGAAAAGGCTCTCGAAATGATTGACCAAGTGACCCCTTGCCGCTACGGCGCGCCACTTTGCTTGATTGTTGCCTTCGACAAAAACAACGTCTACACTTATCCCGGCGGCAAACGCGACAGCGGCATCGAAGATGCTACTATCGTAGCCACTCACATGCTGCTCGCTGCCACTAACGAGGGGGTCGACAGCTGTTGGATCAACTGCTTCGACCCCGACAAATTGTCAGAGCTGATGTCGTTGCCCGACAACGAAGAAATCCTTATGATTATGGCACTCGGCCACGCTGCCGAAGATGCTGGGCCTCTCCCCAACCACTTCAGCCGCAAAGATTTAAGCGAAACCGTTAGCTACATTTGAGTCAATTAATAATCACCTCGCTCAACCTCTTTTCAATAGCAACTTTATGGGAAAACCTATTCTGAATTTTGCCACCGACTATATGTGCGGCGCCCTTCCTGAAGTGCTCGACGCTTTGGTCAAAACCAACCTCGAAGCCACCCCTGGATATGGCGAGGATTGCTACTGCAAGGCGGCAAAAGAGCTCATCCGCAGCCTATGCAATTGCCCCGACGCTGAGGTGTGGCTCACTTCGGGCGGCACTCAGACCAATGCCACTGTGATTGACTCTGTGGTCCGACCCGGTCAGGGCGTAATTGCTGCTACATCGTCTCACATCAATGTCCATGAATCTGGCGCCGTTGAAGCCTACGGACATAAGGTGTTGACACTCCCCGAAACCGAGGGCAAAATCTCTGCCGCTGACCTCGAGCTGTGGCTCACCGACTTTTATGCCGACGAAACATGGCAACACATGGTAGAGCCAGGCTTGGTTTACATAACTTTCCCCACCGAATATGGCACCACCTACTCTCGCCACGAGGTAGAAGCTATCCACGACGTGTGCCAGCGATTCAACAAGCCCCTGTATATCGACGGCGCACGACTCGGCTACGGATTGGCTGCGTCGGACGACATTCAACTCTCCGACCTTCTGAACCTCTGCGAAGTGTTCTATATCGGTGGCACAAAGCAGGGCACTCTGTTCGGCGAAGCCGTAGTAGCTCGCCCCGGTATTCTGCATAACTTCTTCACTCAGACCAAACGTCACGGCGGATTAATGGCAAAAGGCCGCCTTTTGGGCGTTCAGTTTCTAACGCTGTTTGAAAACGACCTTTACTTGTCAGCGTCGGCGAAAGCTGTTGCTTTGGCGGCTTCTCTCCGCGCTAACTTTATTGCCGCTGGCTACGAGCCAGTTGGCAATTCGCCCACTAACCAACAATTCTTCCGACTACCCAACGCGCTCATCGACCATTTGGCCGATATTGCCACATTCGAACTATGGGGTGCACGCGGCAGCGAATACTCCGTCGTTCGGTTTGTAACCTCGTGGGCCACCACTGCCGACGAAGTCGCGCAACTTTCTGCCGCTGTCGCCGATTTTGCAGCAAATGCTCAAACTATGAAGTAATGGAAAAAGTAATGCAATACGTTTGGCAACATCGCCTGTTCTCGCCTATTGGACTGAGAACGGTCGACGGTCGACGCATCAGCATCATCAATCCGGGGCTTCTGAACAATGGCCCTGGCCCTGACTTTTTCAACGCCTCAATCGAAATCGACGGACAAAAGTGGGTAGGCAACGTCGAGCTCCACGTTCGTGCTTCCGACTGGCTGCGCCACGGACACCAAAACAACGACGCCTACGACTCAGTTATACTCCACGTTGTGGATGTCGATGACACCATTATACGCCGCGCCAACGGTGCCATTATACCTCAAATGAGGCTCCCGTGCTCACCCGACCTGCACATCCACTACCGACAACTGACCGCCA